>JAKASH010000607.1 GCA_021828225.1 Acidobacteriota bacterium
CCACGCGAGCGCTTTTCACGCTGCTGCCGTCCATGTTCAGGACGACGGCAGCCTCCACTAAAGGCCAGTCCAAGCCTTCCTTTTCGCGGATTTCATAATTGGCCATCCTGGCCCCACGAGAGGGAGTCGCCACGATCTCCATCAGGATTTCATTGGGCTTGATGACGTATTCGCGTTCGCCTTCCGTTTTAGGAGCCACGTAGAACTTGCTGAGTTCAACCTCGCGTTCCCCGCTGGGCCCGAGCAGCCTCACCCGGGCACCCAGAGCAATCAGCATGGGGGCCAGCATGGAAGGACTTACAAAATAGGCCGGTCCCGAATTTCCCAGAATCGCGTCGTAGTAATTCTGGCCGTTCGGGATCAGGGATTTGCCGTCGCGCTCAGCCAGCAACCCGTAGCCGCTGCGAAAGTACCAGTCACGGGGCCGCTGGAGCAGTTCCCCGCCGACGGTTCCCATGTGGCGCATCTGCTCGCCGCGGATGCCGTCCGCCGCTTCAACCAGGCCCATGTAATGCTGCCTGGCTTCCTGGCTATGCAGGAGATCGTGAATAGTGGCCAGAGCCCCCAGCCGCAACCCTGCACCCGAGCTGAATTCGATGCGGTTCAGGCCCTTAACGTTCTTCAGGCTCACCACGCGCTTGGGAGTCATAACCCGGTCTTTCATCGCACTGATGAGGTCGGTTCCTCCGGCCATAACTTCTGTTTCGCCCCAACTGCTGCCGAGCAATCGGACGGCGTCCTTCACGGTTTTTGGACTTGCGTATTCGAAAGCTTCCATCAGGCCATCGCTCCTTTCTCAAGTGCTTTCAGGACCTTGTCAGGGGTGATTGGGAGTGTGGGGACGCGGACGCCGATGGCGTTGGCCACGGCGTTGGAAATCGCGGCACCGGGAGAAATAACCGGCGGCTCGCCAAGGCCGATCACGCCACGCTCGTCGTATCCGGGTCCCGTCATCATGTGAACCACGAATTCTCCAATGTCGCCGATGGTGGCTAACTTGTAGAATTCCATGTTGGGGTTGAGCATCACGCCGAGCGTCTCGTCCATCACCTTCTGCTCGAAGAGCGAGTAGCAGACGCCCATGATCAGCGCGCCGTAAACCTGGCTTTCCGCCGTCTTCATGTCGATAATCAGGCCGCAGTCCTGAACGGCGACGATCCGGTTCATTTTCACCAGGCCGGTCTCCGTATCCACGGAAACGTCGGCAATCTGAACGCCTCCCACGCCACTATTGGTCAGCTCGCAGGGTCCAGGGTTCTTGCCGGTTGCCTGGATGGTCTTCACACCCAGCTTGGCGCAGGCCTGTTTCCAGGCCAGGCTTTTTGAGGGATCCCCGATGACCTGGATCTTCCCGTTCCAGGCCTCCAGTTGCGCGGGCTGAACGCCCAGTGAAGGAGCCACGGCGGCGAACAGTTCATCGAGAGCATTGATCGCTCCGCGGCGTGTGGAACTGGAAACACCACCCACCGTGGTGCTCCCGCCGCTGGCGCCGTCGGGCGGATACTTGCTGTCGCCAATCTCCACTTTAACGGCATCGACAGGAAGACCGAAGGTCTCCGCTACGGTAATCGCGATAACCGTCCGTGTTCCCGTTCCCAGATCCTGGCTTCCGAGCTGCACGGTGACGGAACCGTCCGGCCGCACAATCACGTTGCAGTTGCTGAAGTGGCCTCGCCCGCCCCAGGTGTGAAGGCTGACGCCCATTCCGCGCTTGATGTGCCCGGGTGTCTTGTCACCGCGCTGGTGCCAGTTCTTTTTCCACTCCGCAAGCTCCGACGCCTTCTGAAGTTCTTCCGTATAGGTTTTCCGCAGGATCTCGGGCGCCAGGTTGACGTTCTTTAATAGCAGCTCGAGCGGGTCCATCTGAAGTTTGGCGGCCAGATCGTCAATCGGGGGCATGGTCAGCATGCAGGCTTGAGGATGGTTCGGGGCCCGCCAAGCGCGCGAAGGGCCGATGTTGGCGGCAACCATGGTGTGCTTCCAATGGCGATTCGGAATATCCAGAACGTAGGGCAGCGGAGGATGTCCGGATGGCCCGACGCCGCCGGTTCCCCAGGTATCCGAATCCCAGGCGGTCAGGGTCCCATCCTTCTTGGCCGCCACGCGAATTCTACCGAAGGCTGAGGGGCGCGACCCGGCCACCTCGAGTTCCGTGTCGCGGTCAAGCATCAGGCGGACCGGTGCGCCTGCCATCTTGGCGAGCTGTGCCGCCTCGATTCCCCAGCGGTCGGGAGAAAACTTGCTGCCAAACCCGCCGCCGATGTACTGGCAGATGGTTTCGATATTGCTGTCGTCCACCTGTACCTTTTGCAGGCGCAGGCCCTGGCCGAACTGGCCCGGACCGCCGGAAACGTTTTGCGTCGAGGTCCAGGTCTTCAGGGACTTGGCATTAGTCCACTCAACCGTGTTTCCGTGCGACTCCAGACAGCAGTGAGTAATAACCGGCAGCCCGTAGTACCCTTCGGAGACCACCGCGTCAGGGTCCTGAAAGGCTTTTTGCGGGTCGCCTGTGGTGGATTCGCCTGCCGGCTTGGTTCGGCCCGCCGCCTCCGCCCGTTTCAAATCCTCTTCGCGGACAAGATGCGGAAGTTGCTCGTATTCAACCTTGATCAGGCGGACGGCGTCCTCCGCCGTTTGTTCGTCGACGGCCGCAACGGCGGCAATCTCGTCGCCGGCCCATTGAATCTCTGAGCCCGGGCCTTGAACGATAAGTACAGCTTTTACGCCTGGCAGCTTCTGTGCAGCCGAAATATCCACCGAATTGACTTTGGCGTGCGCGTAGGGACAGGTACATAACTTGGCAATCAGCCTTCCGGGTGGATTCATGTCATATGTGTATTTCGCCCGGCCGCTGGATTTCTCCGGGCCGTCAATCCGATCAATGCTCTTGCCAATCAGCTCGCGATGACCTGCGGGCGGAAAATCATATTTACATGCTGCCATGCGCGCCTCCCTTCATCTCCTTGGCTGCTTCCAGAACTGCGTGGCGGACTCCCCTGTAAGTTCCACAACGGCAGATATTCCCTCCCAGGCTTTTCTCAATCTCTT
Source organism: Acidobacteriota bacterium (assembly GCA_021828225.1). The sequence goes on from JAKASH010000607.1 coordinate 3,049, forward strand.
CCATGGTCGGGTTGGGATTCTGCTCCAGGAATGCGGTGGAGGCCATCACAAAGAGATCGGAA
>JAKASH010000608.1 GCA_021828225.1 Acidobacteriota bacterium
TCGTAGCGGGCTCCAGCGCCATGCCGCATTTCGGGCAGGCACCCGGCTTCGACTGGTGAACTTCCGGGTCCATGGGGCAGGTGTAATCAGCTCCCGGTACTGCCTCGGTAGGCTTAGGCGCCGGCTTCGAGGGGCCGACATACTCTTCGGGCGACGCACGGAACTTTTCCAGGCAGGGCTCGGAGCAGAAATAATAGGCCGTCCCCTTATACTCGTAACTTCCCGCCGCCGTTGAGGGATCAACGTCCATGTTGCAAATCGGATCTTTCACCGTCACGCCGGCTTCCGGAGGATTCCTCGGGGTCGCGGAATCTTCCTCGTGCAATTTGTCAGTCACGGTCAAGCCTCCTTCCACGAATTTCTGCTTGAATTGTACGCTTCACAGCCTAGCTTGTAACACTCGATGGCACATTCATTACTTAATCAGATGCACAAGGGGCGCACTTAAGTTCGCGGTCCTCGATCAGCGAACATATCTGGTTGTCTTGGTAGGCCAGGGGCGGAAACCGGTTTCAGTCACGCAAGACGTTCAAGAGCCTCTTCCGCATGGCGTCCCTTTTCGCGATCTGCTTTTTAAGCCGGACGAGACTTTTTTTCAAAAGGTCAAAACCGCAAGCCAGCTTGAGGGTCAAGCCAGGCGAAAAGACAGGCGAAAGGGGCTGCTCCATGGTCTCCCATAGAGAAAAGGTGAAGAAAGCGACTGAACAAGGAGCCGGAGACCATCGGAAGAGGACCGAAATCGGAACAGGATTCACCCTCTATCCAAGCCGGATTCTGGCTGGGAACGCCTTCCATGAAATTCAGCCGGGGAAGAAAACGGCGCACAGGGCTTCCTATTTGATAACTCGGGCGGCTGCCTCGGGATCGGAAACAGCCAGGATAATCAGCGCCCGCTTTGCGCCCCGGGAGATGCTTCCGTAAGCGTATTTCACATCCACATTGTGGTCCGCCAGCTTGCGCGTCAGCTTACCCAGGGCTCCGGGGCGGTCTGACAGGTGCGCCGCCAAAACTTCTTCCTCAAAATATTCGAGCCCGAGGTCGTCGAAGACTTTCTTGGCGGCTTCGGCTCGATTGACGACGATGCGGACCGGAGCCTTACCTGTCTGCTCCGGAACCCAAAGGCCCAGAATGTTCACGGCTCTTTCGGCGAGCCTGGTGCAAATCTCCGCCAGAGCGCCACGTTTGTTTTCGAGCACGACGGTAAGCTGCTTGGCCATACCCAATTACCTCCACAGTCGGCATTCCTCTCGGCTCACTCCTGCTGTTCGAACTGCCCTTCCTAAGCTGACTCTACACACTGAAATGGCCTGGAGCAACCCCTCGCTTTCTACAAAGCCAGTTTTCAACTTGACCTCGCCACCCATGCATCCTTAAGCTCACTATTGAGGTACGACATGTCAACCAATGGTCATATTCCTGTCGCTGATTTGAGACTCCTCGAGCGGACGTCGCCGAGCATGCGCGGGCTGCCGGACCTTGAGGGCGAAATCCGCCAGAACCTTATCGGGCTTGCGATTCCGCGCGAACACATGGCCGGCCGCCGCATTGCGGTAACGGTCGGGAGCCGCGGCATTGCCAATCTGAAGGAGATTGTCAGGACGGCCTGCGACTGGCTGAAGGCGCAAGGCGCACATCCTTTTGTGATTCCAGCCATGGGCAGCCATGGAGGCGCCACCGCCGAAGGCCAGCGCCTGATTCTTGAAGAGTACGGCGTCACTTCAGAAGGCGTCGGAGTGGAAATCAAGTCAGACATGGCCACTGTGCATGTTGGGCAGACACCCGAAGGCTTCCAGGCGCATGTCGACCGGAACGCCTGGGAAGCCGATGCTATTCTGGCTCTAAACCGCATTAAGCCGCATACCGATTTCAACGGAAAGATTGAAAGCGGACTGCTGAAGATGATTGCGGTCGGCCTGGGCAAGCGCGACGGCGCGAGAGAGACTCACCGCTGGAGCCGGAGATACGGCAGCGAGCGTGTGATCCGCTCGATCGCCGGAGTCACGCTGTCCACAGGGAAAATTCTCTGCGGACTGGGCGTGGTCGAAAATGAAATGCACCAGATCGCGATGGTACGTGCCGCGCTTCCGGAGGGAATCGTAGCCATGGAGGAGGCCACGCTGCCTGTGGCGCGCAGCCTGGTTCCCCGGTTGCCCTTCTCGAAGTGCCACCTGCTGGTGGTGGACGAAATGGGCAAGAACATCAGCGGAACCGGCATGGACACGAAGGTTGTCGGCCGGGGCGTCAGGCCCCAGCCGGTTGACGGGCCCGAGATCGGCCTGATTTATGTTCGCGACCTGACGGAAGAAAGCGGCGGGAACGCCTTGGGGGTCGGTCTTGCAGACGCCATCCACCAACGGTTGTACCGCAAGATTGACCTTACCAAGATGTACATGAACGCCCGAACCTCGCTGAACCCCGCCATGGCCCGCGTGCCGATGTTCCTGCCCTCGGATCGGGAGGCGCTCGACATCGTTCTTGGAACCCTGGGCAGCCCCGACGCCGGTGAGCAACGCATCATCTGGATTCGAAACACCCTGGGACTCAACCGCATTGCCGTTTCCGAATCCCTCGCTGAGGAATCGGAAGGCCTCGGCGGCTGGCGGCTGCTCCCGGACAAGTACTCGATGCGCTTTGACAGCGACGGCAATCTCGTTTCGCCCTTCGCTTGACTCTGCTCCGCCTCAAGGTCAAAATAGGAGCTTGCACAGGAACGAGATATGAGCAAAACGGCCTGCCCTACAGTTCTGCTCGGTTTGACGCTGTTCCTGCTTCCGCCCGTAGCCGCCTCGGCCCAGGCGCAGAAGACCCCTGCACATGGTCCTTCGATTTCGAAAAGCCAGAAAGCCGCAGGAAAAACTCCCAGCAAGTTGCCCCTACAGGCGCTGACGCTGGTCAGCACCTCTGAAGCAGCCCGAAAGGCAGCCGAGGAAGCAACCGTCAAGAGTCAGCACACAAGAGGGACTTCCCCACCTTCGAGCCAGGCAGGCTCCAAACAGGAAGCGGATGGTGGCGTACTGGAGTTCCACGCAGATGATTCCGCCCCGCTGGCCGACTCTGCGCCGGGGACGTTCCACGCAAAGGACCAAAAGAAGTCGGTGCT
>JAKASH010000609.1 GCA_021828225.1 Acidobacteriota bacterium
ACGCGGCAGCCGAAGGAAGTTTACGGGCGCGTTGTGGCCCTTTGCGCGCAGTCGCTCGAATCGGTGCGCATCCTTTTCAATTCGGCCAGCCGGCAGTACCCGAACGGCTTGGCCAACTCGAGCGGCATGCTGGGCCATTACCTGATGGACCACATCACCGGCGGGGGAGCTACCGGAGAGCTGCCGCAAATGACGGGCAAGCCCAACATCAACGGCCCCAACCGGCCTGACGGAATCTATGTGATCCGCTTCCGCAACACAGAAAACGGGCCCCGCTACAAAAAGTTCCTTCGGGGATACGGATTCCAGGGCGGCGGCGGAGTGCATTTCAACCTTGATGCCCGCGGCTTTGGCGACGCTTTCAAGAAGGCCATACAGGACCCTGTCGTGTCGATCAGCCTTGGGGCTTTTGGCGAATGCCTGGCACGCTGGGACAACTATGTGGAGATCAATCCGAATGTGGTCGACACCTTCGGAATTCCTGTTTTGAATTTTCACATGAAGTACGGAGAGAACGAATTTGCTATGGTGCCTGACATGGCCGAGTCCGCGGCGGAAATGCTGGAAGCGGCGGGAGCGAAGAACATCAAGACCCACGCCCGTCCCAGTGCGCCGGGCTGGGCGATTCACGAAGTCGGGATTGCCCGCATGGGAAATGACCCGAAAGGCTCGGTGCTCAACCAGTTCCAGCAGAGTCACGACGTGAAGAACCTCTTTGTGATGGACGGGGCAGGATTCACCTCCACAGCCTGCCAGAATCCGACCCTCACGATCATGGCACTGTGCGTCCGTTCCTGCGATCACCTCATGCAGGAAATGAAGCGCGGGAATATCTGATTAAGATCAGCAACGTGATCTGGCTTTGGATACTGATCCGTGCCATGATAGTTGCTTTTCTTGCTGCATTGGGGCTTACATTTCAGTTTCGTCAGAGACAGTGCTGTTGGCCACGGTATTCGGCCGACCTCATAGGGGGGTACTTTGGGGCGGCTTCGATCGAAGGGGGCAGACGTGAACGGGAGATGGAAGGTTGCGGCTGTGGCCGCGATGGGGCTTTCGTTAGGTTTCTTACTGCTGATTTCTGCTGGACGCGGGCAGCACGCGCTGGCGCAGCCGGCGCCCAAAGCTGCGAATCAGGCGGCACAGACTCCGGCACCCAAAACGGCGGCCGAGGCTTACAAGAACATCCAGGTTCTCAAGAACATTCCGGCCTACGAACTGATTCCAACCATGGAGTTCATCTCGTCCTCGCTGGGCGTGCATTGCGAGTACTGCCACGTTGCTCACCACTTTAACCGCGATACCAAGCGGACCAAGCGGCGGGCGCGCGACATGATGCGCATGATGTTCGCCATCGATAAGGCGGATTTCCACGGGCACCTGCGAGTGACATGCGATACCTGCCACAACGGTTCTCCGCATCCAGCCGCCATGCCGGCGATTGCCGAAGCCGGTGCCATGCAGCCCCGGCCTGCCCACTTTGAAGGGCGCCGCGAGCCCTACAATATGGCCTCGCTTCCCCAGCCGGATGCCATCATCGCCAAGTACGTGCAGGCCCTGGGCGGCGCCGGCGCGCTCCGCAAGATCAAGAGCCGCGTCATCACCGGCACGATGACAGCCTTTGGCCACGCGATGCCCATCGAGATTTACGCCAAGGCCCCGGATGAGCGCGCGTCGGTCATGAAGTTCCCGCGCGGGCAGGGTGTGAGCGTTTACAACGGCCACGAGGGCTGGGCTGCCGTCATGCCGCGGCCGCCGCACCAGATGCAAGGCAGCGAGCTTGATGAAGCGCGCCTCCAGGCCGACTTCTATTTCCCGCTCGACATCACGAAGGACTTCAACACCCTGCGCGAGCGGCCTCCCATCAAGGTGGACGGCCAGGAGGCTTACCGCGTGCTGGGCATGAGGCCGGGCAAGCCGCCAGTCGAACTTTTCTTTGATGAGCAATCGGGGCTGCTGGTGCGCACGGTCTACCTGACCCAGACCGCGCTTGGGCTCCTGCCGGAGCAGACCGACTACGCCGACTACCGCGAGGTGAACGGGGTGAAGGTGCCTTTCCGCCGGACGGTTGCGCGGCCCGGAGAGCAATCGACCCTGCAGGTAACCGCGATTCGCCAGAACGTTCCCATCAGCAGTGCAAAGTTTGCGATTCCGGCGCCGGGCCATGGCCCGGCCGGTATGTAGGCTATAAAGGTAGCTTATGCAAGGGGCTCACGGGAGACGGCCCAGAGCCCGGCCTGCCGCTCAGTACTTGCGCAGGACGCCGATCACCCGCCCCTGGATCTTGACATCTCCGGCGGGCACGATGATGGGGTCCATCTGGGCATTGGCCGGCTGCAGCCGAATCTTATCCGCGCCTTCCAGGAAGAAGCGCTTCAGGGTGGCGTCGGTTCCGCCGATGAGCGCCACCACAATCTCGCCGTTCTGTGCGGTCTCGGCGCTTTCCACCAGGATGTAGTCGCCGTCGCAGATGTGGTCCTCCACCATGGAATCGCCTTTGACCCGCAGCACATAAATTTTGCCTTTGCGCCCGGCAAAATCACCCAGCGAAAAATTCTCAGGCTGCGGAATCGCCTCCACGGGCTGGCCCGCGGCAATACGGCCGAGCAGGGGGAACTCCAGGTTCGGTAGCGGCTGGAAGCTGCCGGCTTCCGCATTCGGTTGGACGATGCCCGTCGCCGCTTCCTCGAAGTGCTGCGGGTTTTCTCCGTAAGGTACAGACCCGGGAACGGCAATCACTTCAACCGAGCGGCTCTGGTTATACCGCCGCCGGATGAATCCCTTTCTTTCCAGAACCTGCAGGTGCTTGTGCACGGTGGCCAGCGAGTGCAGGCGAAGTCCGGCCGCCATTTCCTCAAAGCTCGGCGAATAGCCGTGCCGGTTGATAAAATTCGCCAGGAAATCCAGAACCTGTTTTTGTCGCCGCGTTAGTGTCATGACATCGCTCCCTCTGTGGCCGGACTCGCCGCCACACGGATTCGAATTGATGCTATTATAGGCGAATAAAAAGCGAATAAGCAAGCAGAAATATTCAGGCCCGGTTTTTCCCCGCCAAAATCCCCCGCCGGGCCCAGGCAGACGACCACGG
>JAKASH010000005.1 GCA_021828225.1 Acidobacteriota bacterium
TCACTCGCCTGGAGTTCCGGCGTGACATGTCCAGTGCCCCGGTCTTTCCGCGCGGGACGATATTTGCGAAGAACCAGAACACGCTTGAGTTGGGGATGATGTACGTCTTTGACATCCATGGCGCGCAGTGAGCAATCAGCCTTGGACTGAATCGCAAGTTTGAATTCGCTGTTCAATTTATAGGGAGGATCACATGGCTGCAAATCGGCAACAAGGTAGTTACTTGACCCTATTCCTGAGCGCCTTCACAGGTTTCGTTGCAGGCCTGGTGCTCTGGACGGGCAATCATACGGCAATCGGGGTAATCGTGACGATCGCAAGTTTAGTGTTGTTGTTGTACTCGCTGGTGCGGCTCCGTGGGATCAAGCACCTGGAGTTTACCGATTAGGGTTAGGCCCTGGAAAGACGCGAGCTCCGCCCCAGGCTGTTTCATCGCCAGTTAAACCAGGGCAGCAATGGGGCGGGGAATGAATTCAAAAAATCTGGAGACCGAAATGAAATTTGTAGGATTGCTTCTAGCAGTTTGTGGGTGGCTGCTTCCGGTAGCCAGCCTGACTTGGACTTCATCGCTTGCTGTTCGCTTCATCTTAGCCCTGATTGGGATCGCATTGTGCCTGACGGGGATTTTGGGCTTCCTCAACCCTGCCTATGTGAAGCAGGCGGTCTGGAAGAAGTAGGCGCGCTCTTGACCTTGTAATGCGAGAGGAGACGGCTCTCGCCTGATTCTCAATGACGGAGGATACGCATGCGGCGTACTAAGTTGAATGCTTTGATGTGCACAGTTGTGCTCATGACGTTTTTCTTATGCGGGGTCCCGGCCTGGGGTCAAACACCCAGCCAACCGACGACCAGCACCCAGGCCACCCCCGCCCCAGCTATGAATGCGCCCCTGGTGGTGAATGAAGCCCACCCGCCTTCTCCAGCAGAAATGGCCAAGGGCGACCCGGGCGGGACGTTAACAGGAACCGTAAACGATGTTCCTGTTTCCAACCCGAAGGTAGGCCTCACCCTGGGAGACGCGGTCAACCAGATCGGACAGAACAAAGTGGCCATCAACTTTGTCTGGACGCTGGTGACCGGATTTCTGGTGATGTTCATGCAAGCGGGCTTCGCCGCCGTGGAGACAGGGCTTTGCCGTGCCAAGAACGCCAATCACACTATGATGATGAATTTTATGGTGTACGGCTTCGGTTTGTTCGCGTATTGGGTATGCGGCTTTGCCCTGCAAATGGGAGGAGTCGGTGCGATCTCAAACCTTGGCGGCACGGCGCCGCTCAGCGGCGAGTTCGCCTTGCACTTAGCGGGCAAAACCTGGGGTCTGTGGGGCACCCACGGCTTCTTCCTGACTCAGGGAGGTACTTACGACGTTGCGGTGATGGTTCTGTTCCTCTTTCAGATGGTCTTTATGGATACCGCCGCTACAATCGTAACAGGCGGCTGCGCCGAACGCTGGAAGTTCGCTGCTTTCGCGATGTCGTCCGTCTTCCTTGCGGCAATTACATATCCCCTTTATGCAAACTGGGCATGGGGCGGCGGCTGGCTTTCCGCTCTGGGGACGAACTATGGGTTGGGACATGGGTATTGTGACTTTGCCGGATCCGGGGTGGTCCACGCCGTCGGAGGGCTGACGGCGCTGGCCGTCGCCATCATGATCGGCCCGCGAATTGGCAAGTACAATCGTGACGGTTCATCGAATGCTATTCCGGGTCACGATATCACCATGGTGCTGATTGGCTGCTTCATTCTGGCTTTCGGATGGTTTGGATTCAATCCCGGAAGCACGCTTGGGGCTTCGGGCAATGGAGCTTTGCGGATTGGGTCAATCGCTGTGAACACGATGCTGGCCGGCGCCACCGGATCCTTCGGGGCCATCTTCTATATGTGGATTCGATATGGCAAGCCGGACGCGTCGATGAGCGGCAATGGTCTTCTTGCCGGCTTGGTTGCCATCACTGCTCCCAGTGGATTCGTTAATACGATTGGGGCTGCCATCATCGGCCTGGTAGCCGGTCTGCTGGTTTGCTTCAGCGTTGAGTACATCGACCGTGTTGCTCACATTGATGACCCTGTCGGCGCGATTTCCGTACACGGCACCTGCGGGTTGTGGGGTGTGATCTCCGTCGGTCTGTTCGCAGACGGAACCTCGAACTACGGCGGCAGTTGGAACGGAGTGAACGGGTCCGTCACCGGTCTGTTTTATGGTGATCCCGGACAGCTTGTTGCCCAGTTGATCGGCGTAGCAACGCTGTTGGGCTTCGTCTTCTCACTCTCGTATGTGTTCAACCTGTTCGTGGACTACTTTGTCGGCCAGAGAGTTTCGCCGCAAGCCGAACTCGAAGGTCTGGATATTCCTGAAATGGGAGCCCTGGGCTATCCCGAGTTCGTGCTGAAGATGCAAGGTCCGGGAATGGCAGCCGGTGCCGCATAGGCCGCCGGCTGCCGGGCCTAAATCCCGGAGAGCAGAAAGGAGAATCTGATGTCGACTGTAGACTTTGAATTGGCGGTTCGTGATTATGCTGAGGCTGAGGTTGTCCCCGAAACATCTGTAGCCATGACAACGCAAGGCACAGCTCTTCCCATGGAGGTTTCGAAGAGGTTCTCTGAGGGTCTGGAACTTCTGAACCATGGTGAGCCTGCCGCTGCCGCCACGTGCTTCGAACAGATTGTGGAGATGATTCCCGATTTTGCGGACGCGCGCGTGGCTCTTGGAATCGCAGACGCTGTCTGCGGCCGTGTATACCCGGCTCTGGACCACCTGGAGGAGGCCACGAGTCTGGAGCCGGATAATTTCTTTGCCCATTTCAAACTAGGCCAACTCCAGTTCAAACTCCATGTGCCAACAAAAGGGTATGAGGAGATGCAGAAGGCGTTGGACTGCGCAACCTCCATCGAGGAAAGAAGGCTCGTGGGCCAGTTGATCCATGACCAAAAGCAGCGCGAAGAGAAAGGCCTGGCTCGGCCCACCTGGAATCGCTCGTTCTCACGAAAAAACCTGTTGCTTCTCGGAGCAAGCGTTATCGTTCCAATTCTTTATATGTTCTTTGTCGCTGTCCACTAAGGTCTGCGAGGAACTATGATCAAATCGGAGTCATTGGCTGTGGATATCAGGTCGGCGTTTGTTGAGGCGATTAAGGAGCAGCGAATAGCCGTTGTGTGTGCGGTCGCTGTGGCCATCATGGCGATTGGCGTCTTTCACGCTCCGTCTGAGCCGGTACTTTGGGGCTGCGGCGGAGCGTTGACGCTTCTGGTCTTCTGGGGTTGCCTTAAACGGGTACTGAATAAGTAGGGGTTCAAAGCCCGCTGCCGAGTGGGCCGCGGCCTCAGGCCTCTGGGGTGGATTCGAAGGCCGTGCGGCCAGCCGAAAAGACTGCGCATGAACATCTCACTTCAAGTCCTTTTCTTCCTGGCTCTGCTCATCCTGCTGGCCAAGGCGGCGGGAGGCCTGGCTGCGCGCGTTGGACTGCCTGCCGTGCTGGGGGAACTCCTGGCTGGCGTGGTGCTCGGGCCCACCTTCATCAACGTCTGGAAGTTTTCATGGTTCGCTGTCTCCGCGCCGGTGGGCGACCACGCGACAGTCTCACTCGCCGCTTTCATCAGGGTTTTGGCGGAATTGGGCGTCGTCGTCCTGATGTTCTTAGCCGGGCTTGAGACGGACATCAGCGCAATGAAGAAAGCCTTTGGGCCGGCTTTCTGGGCGGCCTGCGGTGGAGTTGTTCTGCCTTTCGTTGGAAGCGCCGTTATCGGCCATGAACTGGGCTTTGCGTGGCGTGAAGCGATCTTTATCGGCACGATCCTGACGGCCACCAGCGTCTCGATCACCGCCCAGACGCTCATGAACCTGGGACGGCTCCGTTCGAAGCCTGGCGCCACCATTCTTGCCGCGGCTGTGATTGACGATGTCCTGGGGCTTCTGGTGCTTTCGCTGGTGATAGCTGCAGAGTCGCATTTTGCCCATGCTCATACAGGAGGCGGCGGGCTGCTAAGTTTTGGGGGCACAGTCCTCCGCATGGCACTTTTCTTCCTCTTTGCATTCTGGTTGGGGCCGCGCTTGATTCGACTCGCCTTCCGGGTAGCGCGGCATTTTAAGGTGGAGCACACTTCTCTTGCCGCGGCGCTGGCCATCGGATTTCTCTTCGCCTTTCTGGCGCAATATGGCGGAGGAATGGCGGCGATCACGGGATCGTACATTGCGGGGCTCTTCATCGCGGCCAGCCCCGACGCTCACGCAGAAGTTATTTCTGAAATGCGTTCGATGACTAACTCGTTTTTTGGCCCGCTCTTTTTTGCCTCCATCGGTCTGGAGATCAATGCCTGGGATCTGGGTGGGCATTTCGGATTCTTCTTTCTGATTCTGATGATCGCCATTCTCGGCAAAGTGTTTGGTTGCGGACTTGGAGCGTGGCTCAATGGTTTTTCAGGCCGGGATGGATTGGTTGTTGGCGTGGGAATGATCCCCAGGGGTGAAGTGGGGCTGATCACGGCCAACATCGGCTGGGCTGCAGGAATTGTCTCGTCAGAGATCTACTCGCTCGTTATTGTTCTTGTTCTGGCCACGACGTTAGTAACACCACCCTTGCTCAGTTTCTGTTTCGGTCGGACACCGGAGGATGTGGAAGTATCCACAACTTCGGCCGGCTTGGAGAGCGTATCCCCCGAACCATGAGATAAGCATGAATTTTAAGTTTCGTGAGGATTATTCCAAGGGGACAGGTTGGACCTAATCCAAATATTGCCAGGAAGTCAGAAGAAAGGGCTGATAAATATGAAAAAACTTGAAGCTGTGATTCAACCATCGAAGCTGGACGCGGTTAAGGAAGCATTGTATGAGATTGGTATTCAAGGAATGACCGTGAGTGAGGTGCGCGGCCATGGACGACAAAAGGGCCACTCAGAAATCTATCGCGGCCACGAATATACTGTCGATCTGCTTCCCAAACTCAAGCTGGAGGTGGTTTTGCCGGACGCTCTTGCCGAACAAGCGGTACAGGCCGTGATCAAATCCGCGCGAAGCGGCAAGATCGGAGATGGCAAGATATTTCTCTCGGACATTACTGAAGCCATTCGAATCCGGGACGACCAGCGAGGTGACGAAGCCCTTTGATCTCAGCCAACTCTCATTCTGCGGCCGGCCCCCGAGGTGCAACCCTGGCTGGCGCGGCGGTGCCTGCCGTTTGTCACCGCCGCCGAAGCAGGCTTCCTTTCTGGTCCCAATCTCGGGGCTGTCGCGGAACCGGGGCACTCGCGGACAACCTCTCCGGGCCACCGGGCTAGCGTTTCAGGAACAGTATCACGACAGTCAGCGCATAAACGAGAAAGACCCCGAGCGAGTCCCATGAAAAGAACAGGATCCTCTTTTTCGAGCGATACATCAGGGCAATCATGGTGATGGCCGTCATGGTCATGGCGGCGCATGCGGTCACAGCATGCGTACTGGAGACAAAGCTGAGGAGCGGGCCTTTGAGGAAAAACATGTCGTCGATCGCCAGGATGACCAGGTTGAAGAGGTTGCTCCCCAGAACATTGCCGACCGCCAGATCAACGGCGCCCATTTGAAGGGCCGCTTTGCACACAACAATTTCGGGCAGAGAAGTTGAGAGCGCCACAAAAATGCTTCCGACGAAGGTCCGACCGAGGCCGGTGATCGTCGCAAGCTGGTCGGCCACGTAAGGAAGATAAGTGGCTGCAATCACGATCATGGCGGCGTAGAATGTAAACCTCAGGTAGGCGGCAGCCTTTGAGATGCGCTCGTAGCGGGCTTCCTCTTTTATCTCTGTCAGGAATTCGGCAATCCGCCTTTTTTCATAGATGAAGACAATGCGCATCGCTGCCAGGTAAACGAGCGGAATAACCAGGCTGTAGAGGCCGATCCAGCCCAGGGTAGGAATGGTTCGGCCGGCCAGAAGGCTGATGGTGGTCAGGCCGAGAAGCAGAACTCCAAAAGACGCCGTCAGGATCTGTCCCTGGTGCGCCAGGGTTGATATCGGTGCCACCTTCAACCCAACATCGAGCATCGCCAAAATGAGAAGATTGAACATGCAGCTTCCCAGCACGTCCCCCACAGCAATGTTCGGCGAGTTGAAGATGGCCACCGAGCTGATGCCCGTGAAAAGTTCAGGCAACGAAGTTGTCGAAGCCATGAGAATCACCCCGATCCATGTCCGCCCCATCCCCGTCTTTTCTGCGATCACATCTCCATAATGGGAAAGACGCGATCCGCTAAACACAATCACAATTGTGCAGATCAGGAATTGGACCCAGATGAGCATCTATGTGGCCCTGGTCCGCCGCCGCATGAACCATTTCTCCAGTTCAACCGCCCAGAAAATAATCGAACTGACGATTACGGTAAGGACAAGGTCGGGAACTGGCAGCGCGACGGTCTTGAAAATTGTCTGCAGGAACGGTAGATACACCAAGGCAAGTTGAAGAATAACCGTCAGACCCACCGCGCCCAGCAAAGGCTTGTTTGATAACAGGCCGATCTCAAACAATGAGCTGCGCTCCGACCGGATGGCCATAACGTTCGCCATCTGCGACAGCGTGAGCGTTGTAAACACCATGGTCTGCCATCTCGGATCGCGGGCGTGCCAGAACTCGTAGCCCATGACAAGCGAGAGAAGCCCCATGAGCAATCCCACCCAGACAATCTGCCGTCCCATGCCCCGCGCGAACATGCTCTCGCCCGGCGGCCGCGGCGGCCGGCGCATCGCGTCAGCCTCGGGGGCTTCCACGCCCAGGGCCAGCGCGGGCAGGCCGTCTGTTACCAGGTTCATCCAGAGGATTTGAAGCGGGAGCAGCGGCAACGGCATTCCGACGAAGGGGCTGGCCAGCATCAGCCAGATCTCGCCAGAGTTCGTTGCCAGGATGTACCGGATGAATTTGCGGATGTTATCATAAATCACCCGCCCTTCCTCGACCGCAGCGACAATGCTGGCGAAATTGTCGTCCAGCAGAACCATGTCGGCTGCCTCTTTGGCAACGTCGGTTCCGGTGATTCCCATGGCCACGCCGATGTCTGACTTCTTCAGGGCCGGCGCGTCATTCACTCCGTCGCCGGTCATCGCAACAATGTGGCCGCGCCGGTGAAGGCCTTCAACGATCCTGAGTTTGTGTTCCGGGGAGACTCGGGCATAAACCGGCGTTGACTCCGTCATCTGCTCCAGCTCCTCCGCAGAAGTCCGTTCGAGCTGCGTTCCGGTCACCACAGACCCGTCACCGGAAATCCCGAGTTGGCCTGCGATATATCGCGCCGTCAGGGGGTGGTCGCCCGTGATCATCACCGGCCGAATGCCCGCCGTTTTGCAGATGCCGACAGCGGATGCAGCTTCCGGCCTGGGCGGATCAATCATTCCAATCATGCCGACGAAGGTAAGATCGCGTTCCAGGTTATCCAGTTCACCTTTGGGCGGGGCCGCTTCCAGGCATCGGAACGCCACCCCGATAACGCGCATCCCGCTCGCCGCGAGGCTGTCATTAGCGGCGACAAGACGATCACGCCAGGCGTCGTCCATTGGCTTTCGCTGTCCGTTCACCCAGACGGAATTCGATAACCCCAGAAGGACATCAACGGCCCCCTTGGTAAAAGCAACATAAGAAGAAGCATCTTGCTTGCAGGCAATTTTGATTCCCGGCGGCATCAGATCGGAATCGGCAGGAAGGCGGTGAACCGTCGTCATCCGCTTTCGTTCAGACGAGAAGGGCACCTCGGCAACACGGGGCAGAAGCCGGTCCAACTCTAGTTTCAAAAGGCCGGACCGCGCTGCGGCCACAACCAAAGCGGTTTCAGTAGGATCGCCCAAGGGAGTTGATTGGTTGGACCCGCCCGCATTCGCCCGCATCACGGCGTCGTTGCACAGCGTCGCTCCCGCCAGCATCAGGCTGAATCCAGGCTCGCCGAGCTCCGGAAACTCGCGGCGATAATCGTCGGAACTGCGGTCGCGCACTTCCACTTTGTGGTCGGCAAGCTGGAAGATCGTGGCGGCCATCTGATTTTCGGTCAGCGTGCCGGTCTTGTCGGAACAGATCACGGTGACGGAGCCCAGAGTCTCAACCGCGGACAGCTTGCGAATCAGGACTCTTCGCTTGAGCATGCGCTGCGCGCCCAGCGTCAACGCGATCGTCATGACAGCCGGCAACCCTTCGGGCACGGCGGCAACGGCGATGCTGACGGCCGTCAGGAAGAGGACCTCGAGGTTTTCGCCGCGCAGCCAGCCGAGCACAAAGATCAGCAGAACGATAAACAGGGCTGCAGCCGCCAGCACCTTTCCGAGCTGCCCAAGGCGTTTTTGCAGCGGGGTCGGCTCCCGCTCCACAGTCTGAATCATCCCGGCGATCCGACCCAGTTCGGTGCGCATGCCGGTTTCCGCAACAAGGGCTTCGCCGCGTCCCGAGGTGATGTAGGTGCCCATGTAAACCATGTTGCGGCGGTCGCCCAGGGCCAAGTCAGCCTGGTCTATGGCCTTGCTCGTTTTCCGGACGGGTAGCGACTCGCCGGTGAGGGCGGCCTCCTGGGTTTGCAGGTCCGCGCTCAAAAGTACGCGGCAGTCGGCGGCCACAAAGTTTCCGGCTTCCAGCAGAACAACATCGCCGGGCACCAGATTCACGGCAGAGGCCTCGCTGACTTCTCCATCCCGCCGAACCTTGACGGAAGGTACTGCGAGCTTCTTCAGGGCGGCCATCGCCTTTTCCGCTCGATACTCTTGCGTGAAGCCGAGGACGGCGTTGAGGATGATGATGGCCCCGATGGCGATAGCGTCGCTGTAATCCCCCAGCAGAGCGGAGATAACAGCGGCAATAATCAAGATGACTACCATCAGCTCCTTCAACTGATCCAGGAAGATCAGCCACGGGCTCTTGATTCCGCTTCCCACCAGTTCGTTGCGGCCGAACTCCGAAAGCCGGAGAAAGGCTTCGGCATTGGTCAGTCCTGTGGCAGCATTGCTCCGCAGTTCTTTTACTGCCGCCTGCGGTTCGATCTGGTACCATTTGGTCATAGAACACGGATGGCCGGGAAGGGCCCACCGCAGAGAATAGCGGGCTTCTCAGGCCGGTTCTCCAAGGATGCTTTACGTGACTTCACAGGCTCCGACCGCTGAAAATGTTCAAGCCCGACAGGGATAGCAGGCTTCGTCAAAGACCGTCGGATCAGAGCCGTGCACTTGCTCTAAATTGAGAATACACGAGATGAAACAGGATTCAAAGGCGCAGCTTGGCTGGCGTTCGGGCCCGGCCAGGTGTTTGGGCGATCCTGACCAGATGTAGGGTTCTAAAGGCAGGCATTCGCCAATTCAGTACCAAAGCAGTCTGGCCAGACTGCTGAGTTCCTCGACCCGGAGCGACCAAAATGTTTGTTCGGCAAATCATGTTGACCCCCGTCATCACTGTCCATGAAGACAGTTCGCTTGAAGAGGCTGCAAAGATCATGCTGGAGCACCATATTGGAGGTCTGGCGGTGGTGGATGACCGCGACGAGCTGTGCGGCATCGTGACCGAATCCGACTTTGTCGCCAAGGAAAGGGGAATCCCGTTCTCCATCTACCGATTTCCCCAGATGTTCGGCGAGTGGATGCCCCATGAGCACGTCGAACGCATCTATGAGGCGGCCCGTCGCAGAGCGGTGCGCGACATTATGAGCCGAGACGTGATTACCGTGACGGAAGTGGACACCCTCGAAACAGTGCTGGAGAAGATGCTGAAATGCGGGCTCCATCGCTTGCCCGTCGTCAGAGACAAGAAGCCCGTCGGCATGGTAACCCGGCACGATCTGCTGCGGCTGATGCTAAGGCAATTCCCGGGAAACGAGCCTCAATGAATTGCAATTCCAGGAAAATTTCAGGGACCAAATTATTGCTTGAATCTTGTCCTGGACAGTGGTACTAAATTGTACATGGACATTCAGAGTCCACCGGAAGTAAAGGTTTCTTGATCACACCGCTCTTGCGGTGCGGACCGACTACAGCGGGCAACCGCTGGGCGACGGCCATATAAAAAGGAACCATGGGGGAGCCACCCGGCTCCCCCATACTAATTGAGGGTGGAACGAAGGCTGACCTGAGCGCCTCACCAGTATGGTCAACAAATGCTTTATTATGTTATGGATAGCTGCTTGGCATTATCAGTAACCGGCTGGGGGCTGTTCATTTACAGATCTCAAAGGCAGCCCTTCCCCCTTTTCACCCCCTGCAGTCCATGAGAAAATAAGAACTTGCAGGAAGGGATGTGCCACAGTAAAAATTTCGTCTCAAAGGTGAGTTCTTTTCTTGCTGGGCTGGGAATTGGAAGCACACTCGTTTTTCTGATTTTCCGGCCTTCGGTTGAGAACGAAACCGAGGGTTCCCTTGCAACGATTAGTTTGGAAGGAGGTCACATGCAAGAAGAAATCGGGACTACTGCAGGAGCTATCTGGAAAATATTGCACACCAATGGCGAACTCACCCTTTCTCAACTCAAAAAGCAATCGAAAGCCAAGACACCTCTCTTCGATTGGGCTATCGGATGGCTCGCGCGGGAAAACAAGATCGCTCTCAGGCAGCAAAAACGCACGGTCCGCATTCGTCTCGTATAATCCAGTTCCGCGCCAGCGATGCCTCCATTGGGCCGACAAGTGCAAATAGAATCAGGAATTGAACGCAAATCGATCTGAACACAAGTGTCCGAGATTTCCAGAGCGCGGCGATTTCCACGCTCCGGGTTGCATGTTCGACCCTGCCAAGCGGAGACTGCCAATGCGTACCTGTAACACAGGTGAAGATCCCTTATCCGAATGAACTCGCATACTCCAGCCGTACCTTTGCCCTTCTCGCCAAGGGAGAAGAATGCGCCTGAAAATTTCACAAGATCGTATCAGAACTTTATTTCGGCCTGCCATCCCGAACCGCAGTATCGAACATCCAAGAAAGTATCAGAACTAATAACAAGTCATGGACAGACGATTGCAAAAAAGAGAGTGCCGAACTTACTATCTGATGTGGACAACCTGCGAGTTCGGAATCGCATGAGGGAAGGTCTGGTTTGAGAAAAGTCGCTTATCTTGTTGTGCTGTTCATGATCAGCACACTACAGTGTTTCGCAATTATTCCTGGAACATGTTCGGCGGGTACTCCCGTGACGACGTTCCGCCTTCTGTTAGTTCCTGAACATGGCGGGCCTCCGCTTCCGATTAACTCGGTTAATACAATTTCGCGTGGTGAAAAGCTGAAATACGAACCTTCGTCGACGGATCAAAAGAAAGCACCGAAGGGTAAAGTTACAGTCCTCCTTGTGCCCGCATCACACAGCTCATCGAGCAAGATCGATGTCCTCAAACCGCTGCCTGCCAATGCTGTTGAGGAATGGAAGGTGCCGTGGCGTGCTTCGATCGTAGGTGTGGTTTACGGCCCGCACGGGCTTGACGTGAAGAAAGTCAATTCGCTGGTCGAGCACAACCAGAATCTGATACCTCAACTGGCAGACTATGCCGAAAAGGCTGCAACAGTGGAGGCGCTGGTCCAAACACTCTCTCAATATGAGCAAGCGCCGCCGGCAGGCCACGACCTGGACGCCGTGCTCAAGGGGTTTTCGTCGCAGTACGGAGTCGCCCTGCCCACGATCACTACAGGCACCCCCGCCGACCAGCAGGCTTCGCAACTCCTGCAGTCCATTGTGCCGGCGATTTCCTCCTACAATCCGCTGGCCGATCAGGGAAGCTCCGGGACGCTCCAGAAATCTGCGGGAGTCGCCGCCTGGGTTGCGGCGCTTTTTTGGGGCAGTACCCCGGTGGGTCTGGCGGCCGGCGGTGCTTCCTTGCTGCAAAACATGCGAACCCTGATGTTCCCTGACACAGACTTCCGTGCCGTCTTTGCACAACCTTCGACCGTAAACAGTATGGAACTTTGCACTACTCAGAAACCAACCCCGGGGCGTACGCGGACAGCTTACCTGTGGGTACACCGGGTTCCCAACGTCGGCCCGCCCACGGTTTCGCTTCCCGCGGCGGTCCATATTCCGCTTAACTGGAAGTCCGATATCAGAGTGACCTGCGCCACCCGGATTCAATTACGGGATCTCCCGCGCGCACGGGACTGGCGCCTGATCTCCGCCGACCAACATGTTGCGGTCCCCGTCAAAGTGACTGTCGGTTCTTCTGCCGACACTCTCGCGGTTGATCTGAAGAAGACAACTCTTTCGCCCGGCAAATACAAACTGGCCGCCCTGTGGGACTGGACACCCTTTGACGTGGCTGGCACTGTCGAAGTTCACAAATTTGCCGACCTCTCTACGGCAAAGGTTGCTCCGGACTCCGAAGACAATCTGGTTGAGGGGAATGGTGCGGTTGCGGTAAAGCTAACCGGCCCCGACTTCGAGTTTGTGAAAGAGGTGGCCATTGTAAGGTCGGGTAGCCAGAACGCCAAAGCCAAGGATCTCGCCTTCACACTCGACAAAGAAAAACAGGGAGGCGAGCAGCACATCCTTCAGACGACAATTGACACCACGGATCTCCAGGCAGGACCGTACCTCCTCATGCTGACCCAGTCCAACGGAGCGATTCAGGACGTGCCGCTGACCGTCCATCCGCCCAATCCAAAGCTTGCCGAGCTGCCGTTGCGGGCGAACCTGGGCGAGAAGGAGCAGACGCTGACTTTGCGAGGTTCCGGGCTCGGTCGCATTACGGGCATTACAAGCAACGGAGCCGAATGGACCCTGGCCCCACTGCCAAAGGGTAATGACAAACCCAAGGAGCGCAAAGCCACCATCAAGCTCTCTCCGAAAGCACACAAGGGAGAGCTTCTGAGTGCCAGCCTGAACATCGAAGGAATCGGAAAGCCTCTGTTGGTTCAGGACGTGGTCCATGTGGTGGGTCCGCGGCCGAAAATTACAACCGTGCGGGTGTCATTCCCAAAGGCAACCAACGTTGCTCTGGAGAAAAACGAAATCCCTGCGGGATCGGCGGTGAGCTTTGCGATCCAAGGGGAGCATATGGGACCAAGTCCTTCGCTCAGCCTTTCCTGCAACGATGACAGCGAAACCAGGCAAGATCTCACTCTGCACCCCGGTGACGACAAAGGATCAGCAGAACTCGATTTCACTGGCAGCAACGTCCTGTTTCTGTCGCTTGATCCCGGCGTGGTAGGGCAGTCAGGGTGTTCACTGGAGGCTACCGTAACAGACCAAACCACGGGGATCTCTGACCCTTATACCCTCGGTCGCGTGACGCGATTACCGCGAATTATCAGGTTCACCCTAAACGATGAGAAGCTTAGCAAATCTCTCTACGCAGGAACGCTCACAGGGCAGGACCTGCAGATGATCGATAAGACGGGTTGGAACCCTAACACCGGCTATCCGGTGCAGGGCATCCCCACTCCCGTTCGCGGAAACCTCCAGGAGCAGACCCTGAAAATTGAAATGCCGTGGCCGCCGCCCAACCCGCAGGCTCCCATTTACATCTGGCTGCGGGGCGAAAACCAGGGCCGCGTAACAGCCATGCGATATTAACTGCGTATTCGGCCGACACAGAAGTGGAAACCTTTGCACAGCAGGCCGGCAATCAGACAGGCAGGCTCCAGCCTTTGGCGCCGCGATTATCCGGCGCAAGAACCGAGAAACGCGATTCCACACTTTTTGCCCGCAGGATTTGGCAGATGGCCTCGCCCACATCCGAGGCGCCTCCTTTGGTGAATGCCAGGATGGATGGTCCCGCGCCGCTCAGGCAAAGGCCCAGCAGGCTTGGATGCCTCATTGCCAGGACTTCGCTCAGGCCGGGCATCAAGGGCGCCCGGTACGGCTGGTGCAGCCGGTCATCAAAAAGGCTGGGGTGGAAATCCACTTTGCCGGAGAACAACTGGGCAGACAATACGGCAGCTCGCTGAAGATTGTGGGTTACATCCGCCCGCGAATACTGTGCCGGCAGCACAGCCCGGGCCTTCTCCGTTGGAAGCGCGTAGGCGGGAATCACCAGCACCACGTGGAACAGGTCCGGGACCGGCGAAGAATAGGCCACAACATGGTGGTCCTCCTGGACCGCTACGGTGAAGCCCCCATGCCATGCCGCCGCAACGTTATCGGGATGCCCTTCGATCTCCGTGGCCAGTGAAACCAGCTCGTCGTCGTACAGAGTCTTTTCGGCAAGCCAGTGGGCCGCCGCGATGGCGCCCACAATGGCCGCGGCGCTGGATCCCAGTCCCACGCCGACCGGAATCTGATTGCTGATTTCCAGGTCGAACCCGTAGTCTTTGCCCCAGCGTTGCAGAATCTTCTTCATGCTGGCCGCAATCAGATTGCTTTCGCCGGAGGGGATTCTGTCCGGGTTAACCCCCTGATAATGAACGCCGACGCCGAGATCAGACCGGCGCGTGACATGGACGTCAAGATAGAGGCTGAGAGCGAGCGCCGCGCAGTCAAAGGCGCACCCGAGGTTGGCACTGGTCGCAGGAACACGTACTGAACCGCGTTCGGGCATGGTGGTTATCGGCGTCCACACCAGAGCGGTTCCGTCGCTTCCAGCGGAGTTCCTCCGGCGATGGCAGGAATCAACAGCACCTCATCGCCGTCATGGAAACTGTACTGCAAGCCTCCAAGGAAGCGAATATCCTCATCATTGACGTAAATGTTCAGAAACCGCTGTGGCGTTCCATCTTCAGCGCAAAGCACTTTCTTGATGCCGGGAAACTTCTTGTCGAGCCCGTCGAAAAGTTCGCCGAGGTTCTGGGCCGCGGTTTCAAAGCTTTCGGCCCCCTCGGTATACTTTCGCAACGGCGGGGGAATGCGAACTGTGATTTGCAAAAGGGTCTGCCTCCGATTCAAATAATCTCTGTCAGAAAACCCGGCTTTCAACCAGCCGGGCTTCTCCGCGACCAGGCAGGCTAGGCACTTGCCGTCGCGTGAACCTTCAAATAACGTTCCTCGAAATCCGCCAGCTTCGGCCGGATCGCTTCCGCCGCCCGGACCTCGCCGCTTACGGCACCGATGGTTTTCAATCCGTTTCCGGTAATCGCGAGCACAACGGATTCTTCAGGATTCAAACGGCCAAGCCGGATCAGCTTGCGCGCCACGGCAACCGTAACACCGCCTGCCGTCTCCGCGAATAAGCCCTCAGTTTCGGCCAGCAATCGAATGCCTGCAACCACTTCGGGATCGGAAGCGTCTTCGCCTGCTCCGCCGCTTTCCTGAATCGCTTTCGAGGCGTAGAACCCGTCCGCCGGGTTGCCGATCGCCAGGGATTTCACAATCGTGTTCGGCTTCTGCGGGATAATTTCGCAGGTGCCGCGCTTAGCCGCCGTCGTGATCGGAGAGCATCCGGTCGCCTGGGCTCCGTAAAACCGGGTCGCAGCCGGCTCAATCCAACCCAGCTTTTGAAGTTCCCCGAAAGCCTTGTGGATCTTGGTGATCAGCGAACCGCCAGCCATGGGGACCACAATGTTCTGCGGCACCCGCCACCCAAGCTGCTCCGCAATCTCATAACCGAAGGTCTTCGAACCTTCAGAATAATAAGTGCGAAGGTTAACGTTGACCATTCCCCAAGGGTACTTCTGCGAAATCTCGGAACAGAGCCGGTTGACCTGATCGTAATTTCCGCCCACCTTGACCAGCGTGGCGCCATAAATCTGAGTGTTGATCAGTTTCTCGGGCTCAAGATCGGCGGGGACGAAAATGAAGCTCTTGAATCCTCCTGCAGCCGATTGTGCCGCAACGGAGTTCGCCAGATTCCCCGTCGACGAACATCCCACGGTGTCAAAGCCGAACTCGCGAGCTTTGCTGAGGGCCACGGCAACCACGCGATCCTTGAAGGAAAGCGTGGGGAAGTTGACCGCATCGTTCTTCAAATAAATTTCCCGGGCGCCCAGAGCTTTGGCAAGGCGCGGAGCCGGCACCAGCGGCGTGAAACCCGTCGACCTCCCCACCCAGGGCTCGCCCGCCAGTGGCAATAACTCCCGGTAGCGCCACATGGTCGGCAGGCGGGATTCCACTTCCTTCCGCGGAACCTCAGCGAGGATCCGATCATAATCGTAAACCACTTCCAACGGCGCCCAACAATCCTCGCAGGCGGCAATAGGCGCAATTTCATAAGTTCGCCCGCACTGCCGGCACTTCAAATGTCTTAGATAGCTCACTTTTCCTCCAAGCGCTATTTCGCTTCCAGAGTGGCTTGGGGTCGATAGGAGATTTGGGGAGGGCAAACTAAAAAAGCCCCCCCGGTCTCATCGGGGAGGCTCATATAAACCGTTACGTCCTCCTTCTCATCTCCCCCTTATACGGGCGGGAGTTAGCACCTGCCCCCGGGATTTAACCCCCGGGCGGTTGCCGTGGCGTCTTAGGGCCCGTCCCTCGGCCACTCTGGATGAGATTCAGGTCTTACTCAACCAAGTTGTAAAGTGTGATAATAATCAAACTCCGTCTTCTTGTCAACTGGACGTATCGCCTGTGATGTATCGCCTGCCATCCCTCAGTTCGGTTTCACGGTTGCTATGGCCAGCCGCCCGCCTTCAGCGTGGCACCATCGGCAGCACCAGCGCCGAAGGATGCGTGCTGTCGTGGTAGATCACATTCGTTGCCTTCACCCAGCGAGTGGCGGTTTCCGGGTTGGCGCCGGTATTGGGGTTGCGGTCAAAGCGAGGAAAGTTGCTGCTGGAAATGTCGAGCCGCAGTTTGTGTCCCGCCTTGAACACGTTGCTGGTTGACCACAGGTCAATCGTGAATTTGTAAATCTGGCTGGGATTCATAAACTCGGGCGTGACCTGCGAATCGCGGTAGCGCGCGCGTATGATCCCCTCCGTCAGGTTCTGCGCGAAGCCGTTGGGCCACACGTCCACCAGCTTTCCCGTAAAGTCCGTATCGACCGCCGAAGAGCTGGCATAAAGCACTAGCTTCACGGGACCGGTAACCTCGAAGTCCTGCTTGAACGCCGGGGTGGTATAGACCAGCACGTCGGAGCGGGTTTCATCGGGGCGCTGATCGACGGGGCCCGGCATCAGGTGAGCCGCATCGCAGCAGAGCGGCCCGCCAAGCGTGGGTACCGGATTTTCCGGATCGTAAACGTAGCGGTCGGAGAGTTCGGATTGCGGCGCTACAGTCGATAAGCTGCCGTCCCCCGTTTGTGAGTTCGCTTTGCCGTCGGAATGGAGATAGTATTCGGTGCTCTTTGCGCGGGCGAGCGGCCAACTGTTTTCTTCGCGCCACTTGTCGATGCCCAGCACAAAAATCTTCACCGGCTTTTCGTTTTGAACTCCATTATCGATGCCCTTCAGCAGATAGTCGTACCAGCGAAACTCGATGTCATCAAGGTTGAACTCCGCCTGGGGGCCGAAGTCTACTTCGCCGATCTTCCTGCCGTTGCCGGCATGGCCGCCGATCACCACCATCAGGCGCGTGCCGTTGCGCGCGGCTTCGGTGCCTCCGTGAGCCTTGATTCCGATGTAGTTGCGCAGCGCGCCGCCCTGGAAAATGTCGTACCAGGCGGCAACGATGTACGCGGGAACCTTGATGTCCGGGTAGTGGTCCTCGATCGACCAGCGCTTCCAGTAAGCGTCAAAGGACGGATGCTTCAGCCAGTCGAGAAAGTACGGCGCAAGCGTGCCCAGGTCCGTCGGCCAAGGCGATGCCGGCCCAAAATTGAATAACGGATAGTGGCTGAGCGGAAGCGTCCACATGCCTTCCCGCGCGTTGGTCTCAGCAGCAACCTTGCGGTCGAGCGTGTTCTGCGCCAGGCCGGAAGTCCACGACTCATTGAACCACTGCTCGAACGCTCCGCCCTGGTAGGTCCAGCCATTGTGATAATTCGAAGCCGTCACAAACGGGAAAACGCCCGCCAGATGTGGT
>JAKASH010000610.1 GCA_021828225.1 Acidobacteriota bacterium
AACCGTCCGCACCTTCATTCGTACAAGCCGCTCCCGTGTCGCCTCAATCAGGTCCGTCACCTGGGTATCCATCAGCCGCTTGAGAGCTTCATTGAATTTCAGCTTTTCGGGGGCCTTCGGATGCTTCCGCTCAATCGGCCGAAGCAGGCGATCAAACAGGGGAAGGCTTTTGCGAATCTGCGCCAGCGTGAGAAGCTTCGCCTCGTAACCGTCGTCGAGATCGGCGCAGTTGTAGGCGATCTCGTCGGCAACATCGATCAACTGAGCCTCGAGCGGCGGGCGCTCGTCCAGCCGGTATTCTTTCAAGTCCGGATAATGCCCGGAATCGTAATCGCGCGAATGCTTGACGATGCCTTCGCGAACCTCAAAGGTCAGGTTCAGCCCGGGAAAATCCACGTACTTCTGCTCGAACTGCTCCACGATCCGCAGGGCGTGGAGGTTGTGATCGAACCGGTCGCCCTGCTGCTCCATTAAACGGTCGAGTTCGGTTTCACCGGCGTGCCCGAAAGGAGGATGGCCCACGTCGTGCACCAGCGCCAGCGCTTCCACCAGGTCGTTATTCAGGCCCAGCACTTTGGCCACCGTCCGGCTGATTTGAGCCACCTCCAGCGTGTGGGTCAGGCGGTTGCGAAAATGGTCGGAATAGCGCCGCGTGAAAACCTGCGTCTTGTTCTCAAGGCGCCGGAAGGCGCGCGAGTGAATGATCCGGTCGCGGTCACGCTCGTACTCATTGCGGTAAGGATGGGAGGGTTCCGGATAGCGCCGGCCAAGACTCCTGGAGACTGCCATCGCGTAACTGGCCAGCCCGGGTTGGTTTCCACTACGCATGACGCCCGCTCCGAGCATTCCTGAAACAGTTCGAATATATCATAGCGGATTCACGCTCCGGTTTTGAAAGGGCCTGGCAGGACATACGGTCAAGCCGGGAGTCCGACTTGCAGCTTGATTCGATGCCAGGAGATTCCTTTGATATAATCCAATTTTCAAAGCGAGTATCACCACAGCATTAAGCTTCGGCATGGCAAGAAAGCCAGCCAAGCTCCCACTCTCACGGAGAGGAGGTCCACTCTCGTGGTCAGGAACACGGTTGTCTGTTTGCTGGCAGGAGGCGCCGGAGAACGCCTTTACCCCCTCACCCGCGATCGCGCCAAGCCTGCCGTAACCTTCGGTGGCATCTATCGCATCATCGACATCACCCTTTCCAACTGCATCAACTCTGACCTGCGCCGAATTTTTGTGCTGACCCAATACAAGGCGCTTTCTCTCAACCGTCATATTCGCGAAGGCTGGAGCATGCTGGCCGGTGAACTGGACGAGTTCATCCAGGTCCTCCCGCCCATGATGCGCGTGGGCGATTACTGGTATCGCGGCACGGCCGACGCGATTTTCCAGAACCTCTATTCCATCGGCAGCGAGCCGTGCGACCACGTTCTGATTCTTTCCGGCGACCACGTTTACAAGATGAACTACCAGTTGATGCTCCAGCGGCACATCGATGCCGGGGCGGCAGTGACCGTGGGCGTGCTTGAGGTCGATCTTGCAGACGCATCGCGCTTTGGCGTGGTCGAGCTGGATTCCCAGCACCGGATTGTCGGCTGGCAGGAGAAGCCTCCCAACCCCAAGCCGTCGCCACATAATCCGAACAAGGTCTATGCCTCGATGGGCATTTATTGTTTCAATCGCGACCTGCTGATCCAGTGCACCATAGCCGATGCCGAAGACCCGAACTCGAACCACGATTTTGGCAAGGACATCATTCCCAGGCTGCTCGAACAGGGCAACGTTTACGCCTACGACTTTGTCGATGAGAACAAGAAGGAGGCCCAATACTGGCGGGACATCGGGACGCTGGACGCCTACTACGAAGCCAACATGGATCTGGTGTCGATCTCTCCGGTCTTCAACCTTTATGACTCCAGTTGGCCCATTCGAACCTATCAGCGGCAGTATCCGCCCGCCAAGTTCGTCTTTGCCCAGGAAGGCCGGCGGATGGGCATCGCGGTTGACTCGATGGTGTCCTCGGGCTCGATCATTTCCGGCGGCCGCGTTACGCACTCGATCGTTTCGCCGAACGTCCGCGTCAACAGCTACACGGACATCGAAGGCGCCATCCTCTTCTCGCATGTCAATATCGGCCGATACTCGCGGATTCGCCGCGCCATCATTGACCGTCACATCGACATCCCGGAGCACTCGGAAATCGGTTACAACCTGGAAGAAGACCGTAAGAAATACCATGTGACGGATTCGGGCATCGTCGTGGTTGTTCCGGAGCGGCGCATGTACGAGGAGCCGGAGTAGCTGCATATCAAAAAGGCAGCCACGCAAGCTTTCGAGTGAGGAACAGGAGGGACAAAAACGATGCCGCAGAAATCCAGCCCGAGCTGCGCGCCAACTAACTGGCACGGCCGGAAAGCTTATCTTCTCAAGAACGAGTCCATCCAGTTGATCACCCTGACAGGCGGAGGCCACATCGCCGAGTTCAGGTTCGCCGATGCTTCGCCGTTTTCTCATCTCAACCCTCTCTGGGTCCCGCCATGGAAAACCATGGAGCCGTTCAATTACCGCGAGAAGACCCATTCCCGGGTGTATGGCTCGCTTCTCGAAGGGAAGCTGCTTTCCGGCATTGCCGGGCACAACATCTGCCTGGATTATTTTGGCCCGCCCACGCCGGCGGAAACCCGGCAGGGCCTCTCGCAGCATGGCGAAGCGCCGATGTCGAAGTGGCAGAAGACCGAATCCCGCTCTGACCGGCAAAGAGCTTCTTTGACGCTTTCCACCCGGCTTCCTGGCGCAGGTCTCGCCTTCAGCCGCAACATCCGGCTGCAGCAGGGCGCGCCGGTTGCTTATTTCACCGAGACCGTCGTGAATGAAAGGAAGAAAGACCATTTCTTCCATTGGACCCAGCACGTGACGCTTGGCCCGCCTTTCCTCTCCGCGCGCGACACTGTAGTGGCGCTGCCGGGAACACGAGGCATGACGTTTCCTCATTCCTACAGCAATGGCAAGGATGTCCTGGCCACCAGCCGCAGCTTCCGCTGGCCGATTGCTCCGGACCCGAAAGGGAAGCCCG
>JAKASH010000611.1 GCA_021828225.1 Acidobacteriota bacterium
CGACTGCGGACCTGATGCGAGTGCGGGCGGCAGTTTTGGCCGACCGAAGTGCCGATTTGAAGCTTGGTGCGGCGAACACCGCCGGCTTCGGCCAGAAAATCCAGAACATGCTCCAGCCGAAGCAGTAGGAGAAGCCGATGTTCTATTTCCAGACGATGTTCCTGCAGGCGCTCAACTCGATTGACAGCTTCAGCATCACCTCGGGCGTCGTGGGGATCGCCGAGACGATTCTCCTGCTGAGTTTTCTCTATAGCGCCTACCAGGCCTTTGCCATGGGCGGTGATGTCCGGGCGCTGGCTGTTTCAGGCGCGAAATACCTGGCCCTGGGGCTTGTGTTCGCAGCGTATGGGACGGTATTCCGGGATGTCAATTCGGCCTTCAACTCCGTCGCAATGTCGATTTCAAATTCCGTGGGCGCGGGAGACCTGTTCAGCAACTGGATGACGCAACTCGGCCAGTACTGGAGCACGAGCGGCAATCAGTCGCTGTGGTCGCTAATCGGAGGGCTGGCAGCGAGTCTTTCGGGCTTTCTCGATGCGCTCTTGATCATCGTGGCCTATATCCTGTTTCCGATCACTTATGCGCTGTTTGCGCTCTTCTACTCGCTCTATGGGTCGATCCTCTATGTCACCGGACCTTTCGTCCTGGCGTTATTACCAGCCTACGGAATGGGACAACTGGCAAGAACGTACCTGATTAACCTGCTGATCTTTCAGGCTTGGGGACTCGTTTACGCGATCATCGGGGCGCTGACCGTGGCCATCAACATGAATAGCGTCCAGGCCGTGCTCAATTCGGGAGGCGTGGGAGGCTTTTTTCAAAACGCGAGCGCCGACCTGCTTTTGGCGCTCGCGAGCATTCTTTTTTCGATCGCGATTGCGTTCATTCCGTACCTCGCAAGCCGGATCGTCCGCGGAGACATCGGAACCACCGCAATGATGGTGGTCAGAAGCATACCGATTCCAACGAAGTGGGGCTAGGCCGCGGTCGCCGGCGTGCGGACCGTCGATTATCCAGGACCGGGAGAAATACCGGATGAAATATCGACACAAGAGCCAAGGGCAAGCGAACGGCATCCGGGCTTTTACCAGATACTACGAGCATGACGGGATGCTGCGCGCCTACGCCAATCGCGCCATGGTGCTGGCATTCTTCTTCGCCATCATCGCTTTGGGGTCTCTGGGATTTGCCGTCTACGTTCGCCTCCAACCGCCGACCGTTATCCGCGTGGACAAAAACGGCGAGGCGAGCGTCGTGGGCGCTGCACGTGCGGGCGCGCCTCGCCTCTTTTCTTTTTCGGCCGAAGCAGCCGCAAAAGCCGCTCCGACCGACCTTGAGGGCCGCGCCGTGGTACGGAGCTTCCTCAATGATTATCTGATCTACACGCCTGACTCTGTGGACCAGAACTTCTCGGAAGCCCTCAACATGATGACCACGAACCTCCGGATCTACACCCTGGGCAAACTTCGGGACAACGATACGGTTGGGAAGATCAAGGAAGACCACATCATCTCGGATTTCAGACTGCGTTCGATTGAACACGTCAAGAACACGCCGTGGACCTATGTGGTCTTTGGGGTGAAGGAAATTCACCGGGTCAAGAATGGAACGGAAACGACGGACCAGATTGTCGGCCAGTACGATGTCCGCTTGGCCGAAACTCGCAGGACGGATTTCGACCCAAGCGGATTGCTTGTGGCTGAGTATTCGGAGCAGGAAATGGTTGGCGACCGCAATACGGGTCTCCTCCAGCACAGCGTTCTTGAGGCCGCGCCCGGCGGCCAATAGTGCCTGACTCTCCTTCCGCGGATGCGGCAGGGCCCGCCGGAGGCCTTCCGGCAAAGAAATCAGACGATGCGGCTTGGCTCATCCAACCAAGCCGCCCGGAAAGAGGGAACCTTCATGGCAACAGGTATTGCCGAATCTACAGGCGAATCAAAGACGGGTCAGGCCCAAAGCCTGCCAAGGCGCCGCGCCTCGGCCGCCGAACCCGATGGGGCAAAGCCACGATTCTTTCTCGCGCGAGAAGTCAAGACGGGCCGCGAGCCGGCGTTTGAGCGCGAGTTCGCAAGCGAGGCCGAAGTTTTGGTTGAGTCACTCAAATCCGGGCGCAACTTTTATGTTGTGTACGAATACCGCTCTAAGGCTGATTGTTCCGGCAAAGCGCCGCAGATTCGAAAGGAGGCAGTCTCGTAATCATCCGGCTTCATTCGAGACGTTGAGTCTCAAGAAGCATTCCACAAGCTTTGATTGTGGATGAGTCGAGGATGGCGGCTACTTCGCGCGCCTTTCTTAAACTCCGGCTCGCACGCCGAGGCGGAGAGATACAACCTGGTCGGGTTCATCGCTCGGCCGACCGAGAAGTAATTCATTTTCGGTAATGGAAAAGCGATGGAGCCGGCCGCGGCCATCTCCTCGTGTTCCATTGCCGCATAAAACAGGAGGAGAAAAATGAGAAACGGAAAGGGTGCGTTGCACGTGCTCGCACTCGAAATGGATCGTATGGGTCAAGTGAGGAAGAAATTGGTCCGGTTCGATCGTGAAGGGCAACTCGAAAACACCCTGGTCCAGGCGCTCTATCCCGGACTCAGAGTGGCTACCGTCGATATCCCCCAGGAACCCCTCGACATCTTCGAGCAGGCCCAAGTTGCGCAGTCCCTGACAAAGCTCGAATGCGATGGGGTGCGCTACGCGCTCGTTGGCGCAAGCGGTTCGGCCAAAAACGGCAAGTATTACGCCGTCGAGGCCGGCCACGAACGCCAGATCGCCGAGCGCTTCCAGCATTGGCCTGAGGCTGCCATGACTTATTTCGGGATTCTCGTCTCACCCTGCCAAGTGCGGGCCGAGATTCCAGAATGTCGTGTAATGGTCGTCTCGGACCGCGAGCTGGGCACGAACGACAGTCGCGGCTGGATTGCGCAGTCGATCTTCAAGCGTCTCAAGCTCCCGGAGCACAGGTTCTACCAGTTCCGGATGGCGTTTGAGAAGACCCAGGCCAAAGGCAGCTTCAAAGTCATGGAAGACGACGTGGCGGAAAAGCTCGAAGCCGATATCATCCTGCCACAGTCGTC
>JAKASH010000612.1 GCA_021828225.1 Acidobacteriota bacterium
GCACTGCACGAAGGCCGGCAACATTGACCGCGAGGCACAAAGGAACCACGCTCTTCGAGCAAAACTGCAGTTACGCTTTGAATCTGATGCCTGGTCAGGACGCGAAGACGTCCTTCAGGACCGGATGCTTATGAGGAACCTACTTCTTGATTAAGGCCTGCGCACTGGTACTTTGCTGCTTCTGATTCTGAGGCGGGAGAGTAATTGTCAAATCTCTGTCCAGGCGCATCCCAATCAGTGAACCGGGAGGAAGTTCCGCCTGCTTACCTTTGGGGATGAAATAGGCGGCCAGTAGGCCTCCTACGCCTGCCGCGATCCCGGGGCCCATGCCTCCTGCAAGACCGCCTGCCGCTGCCGGAGCTCCGAAGATGACGAGCTGCTTCTTGCGGCTGGGTCCGCCGCCCTTGAGATCGCCTTCGGCATCCACCCGGGACCCGTCGCCACCGTTTCTGCTGGAGAAGACTTCTGTCAGGGAGCCGCTGATTGCTACCTTTTGACCGTCGGGCAGCGTGAGCGAATTAAAGAGGACATACAGTTGGCCTCCTTTACCGCGATGGCGCGCAGCATGAACTTCCTGAATTCGCCCGTCAATGCGAATGCCCTTGGGAAGCACTTCCTGATCCTCAACGTACACGGGATCAAGCAGCGTCGTCATCACGATGTCGCCCTTCTTCGAGGTCTTGGAGTTTATATCGGAATGGAGGATGAGCTTGAACTCAGTCCCTTCGGGGATCCAGTATTGGTTCTGAGCTTCCGCCAAGCTTGTTTGCGCTCGAACCGCAGCCGGAAGCGCTGCCATTGCAAGCACAACCGCGAAAACCTTGAAACTATTCCGCACCATAGGATTCCTCCTTCGTCTGCCTATGGCCCTCCAGAGATAAAACCCCCAGCGACCAATAACTAATTTCACCACTTAACCTCTAAGTTCGTCAAAGAGAAAATTCGGACTATCAACCGCCCGTTCATTCCTGGGTCAGTTTATCAGGTGATTATCAGCCGGCAACCCCAGTGCCGGTCACAAGATTATACGGAGACGCAGACGGTGGGAGCACGTCGGACCTTATCGATATCGATGACCCTTTCGTACCAAAATAGCGGATACGTTCGTTTGCGAGGGGCTGTCGGCGGCAATCACAATGGGATATTCATAATGGCGATTACAACGTTATTGCTGCTGATAATCAGGGCGCGAGGGCCCAGCAACACCCGCCGATAACCGCGCGGCAGGGGAGGTAGCTCACGTGAAAGCCTTACTGGGAATGGCCGGAGTCTCTTCTCCAGGCCCGGAGGGAGAGTCCCTCTTTCCTGAAGTTGCCGCTCCAGTCCGGGCGGCAGATTGCCGCCCCGCTTCGCCAGCCCCGGAGGAAGGCTCGACCGGTAACGCCGGAAATAATTCTGGATCAAATCCCGGTCGTGATAAGAGAATGCCGGCCTCGATTCTCTTCTATCCTCATGATGGCCACGGCCGTGTTCGCCGTGGCCGTTGCCATGTTCGTCAGCATGCCCCTGGTTGCCGTGACCGTGTCCTTGATCTCCTCTCGCCCAGGGAGGATGCCCCGGAGTTGGGATGGGCGCAGCGGAAGTAACGCCCACGCTCATAAACAAGCAGAGGGCGAATCCAGAACACAGTGCCAGAAAGTATCGCATGTTGCCTCCTCTTTTTTGCAGCTCTGCCTTCCAGTTGTGACACTTCATTGGAGCGCCGGGGAACAGGCGTCGCAGCTTAGCCCGGCCTGCGGTTCCGCTAAGCGCGTGTGGTTGCGTTGCATGAGGTCACAGCCGCATCCTGTTTACGGCAATAGCCTGTCTTTGCGCCCGGCATTCCGACACAGTATATAGCAGTTCTGTCCGGGAGCAAGTCAGAATCATGGACGCCTGGCGGCAGAGCGAACATTGCACTATCAGCCCTTCCGGGGCCGAATCCTTCGTTGACGCTTCTTGCGACGCCCCTCTATAATGATCGGGTGAGTTTGTCAGAGGGATGATGAGGAAGTTCTTCGGTGTACTGCTGATTGGATGTTTCCTGGCGGGTTCAGCCGCAGCTCAAACCGCCAATAATCCGAAACCGAGCCAGAACCCAAGCCAAAACCAGGAGCAGCCGCCACAGATTCACGTCCAGGTCAACCTGGAGAACGTCCTGTTCACTGTTGTGGACAAGAAGAACCGGCTTGTTACGAATCTCACCAGGAATGACTTCCACGTCTATGAAAACGGCAAGCCCGAAAACATTCTTTTCTTCAGCCGCGAAACCAACCTGCCGCTTCGCATCGGAATCCTGATTGACACCAGCAACAGCATCCGCTTACGACTGCACTTTGAGCAGGAAGCCGCTATCGATTTTCTTTACGACGCTCTCCGGCCGGAAAAGGATGAGGCTTTCGTTGTGGGATTTGATACGGAGCCGGTCATGGCGGTGAATTATACGGACAACCTCAACACGCTCTCGCGAGGCATTCGTTCCCTGCAGGCAGGCGGAGGAACAGGGCTCTATGATGCCATCTACTACGCCTGCAAGGAAAAGATGATTTACATTCCGACGCCGCATCCCTACCTGCGCAGAGTGTTGATTCTGGTCTCAGATGGCCGGGATAACTTCAGCGAGCACTCACGGGACGAGGCGCTGGCAATGGCGCAGAAGGCAGAAGCCACCATTTACGCTATCAGCACGAATTGGACCGGGATCCGCACTCGCGGCGACAAAGTCCTGGAGTATTTCGCGAAAGAAACGGGCGGCCAGGCTTTTTTCCCAATACAGGCGAACGATCTGTCGGCGGAATTCAAGCGGATCGCCACGGAATTGCGCAGCCAATACAGCCTTGCCTATGCCATTACGGCGCATGATGGCAGCTTCAGAAAAATCAAGATCAAGACGGACAGGAAAGGCCTGCGCGTGCAGGCGAAGGCCGGTTACTTTGCTCCCGCCTCTTAGCAAGCCCGTGTGAAAGGCCGGAAGTTCACCTCAGAGCCGCACCCCACCCAGCAAAGAGATTGGAAAATTGAAGCTGGCAGGCATGATCTGCCATGGCATGGGCATTGTGATGCGGGCATTATGATGCGGGCATTATGATCC
>JAKASH010000613.1 GCA_021828225.1 Acidobacteriota bacterium
TTCCGATCTCCACTTCCGGCCGTTGCCGCCGGTTGCGATAGATCGGAAGGTTTATGCCGAAGCTCAGTGAATAGCGCTCGGGGAAGCCCGCTCCGGTGTGCTCGTACATGTATTGAACGTTGAAGTCGGGATAAAAATCCTTTTTTGCCAGTTCCACCCCCAGGCCGCGATCCTGAACCATTTCGTGTTGAACGCCGACTTCCGGATTGCCTGAGCGAACGGCTGACAGCAAATCATCCGAGCTGTAAGGCAGCGAAGTTTCAGTGAGCTGCTCGGTAGTGATATCCTCTGAATCCTGCGGCCGGTTCAGGAGCTGTTTCAATTGCGCCTCAAGGCTCTCCATCTGCTGGCGGTATTGGGTAGTGTCCCTCAGCAGCTTGGTCTGCTCCAGTTGCGCCTTCAGCACATCCTGCTGGTTGCCCTTGCCCACGCGATATTCTGCTTCCGCGATTTGTTCAACCTGGCTCAGCAGCTTTTCATCCCGATCGAGGATGGAAAGGGTTTGCTGAACATAGCCGAGGCGAAAGTATGCAGCCCTGACCTGTTCAACAACAGAGCGCCGGACCGCGTCGGCCTGCTCGCGGAGAGAGTCTGCTTTCCGATGGGCAATTTCCCCGCGCAGGCGAAGCTTGCCGGGGTAAGGGATGGTCTGGGATACCCCGAAGCCGAGGAAGGTCATCTCGACCGAATTGAAGCCGTCAAAGGGAAGAGGCGTCCCGGCCGACATCTGCTCGACGGTCACTTGCGGGTCCGGCAGCGTCGAAACCTGCGATGGGACCTGCGTGGCCGCCTGCCAGTCTCGCTTTGCCGCTAGGATCTGTGGATTGTTCTGCTCAGCTTCCTTCACTAACTGCGACAACGGCGTGGCCATTTTGGCAGACTGCTTCTGGATAAGCTGGACGGTGGCCTGCACGGCTTTGGCCGGAATTGAGATCAAGA
Organism: Acidobacteriota bacterium; assembly: GCA_021828225.1. The sequence goes on from JAKASH010000613.1 coordinate 940, forward strand.
CTGGAAGAGCAATAAGAAAGCCTGCGATGAATAAGATGCCCCGGCGGCACTTGTCCGCTGAAGAATGTGACCGGTGCCACACGCTCTTGCGTCTCTGAACCTTAGCGTTCTGCGGCTGGAGAAAGCTCACTGATGCCTCCCTTCAGAATATGCAAGACCCGTCAGACCGCGCCCATACACGGCATCCCAAAGCTGATCGAAAAGCTCGCGGGTCATGGGCTTCTTGAGTTCGAACTCAAAGGTTTCGCGGTAGCCCTGGACGCGAAAGTGGTAGGGGTCGGGATTAGCGATGGTCTGGATGTCGGCCCATCGCCAGCTCCGGCTGCCGCGCCCGCTGGTGGTCACGTAATCGATCCCGCCCTGGCGGAAACGCAACACTCCGTTGGTCCCTCCGCCGAAGGTGCGATGACGGGCGGGAAGGGAGGCGAAGGCGTCTGCGCGAGGATTGGGAATGCCGTCTTCTGCCGGCTTTTGGACGCGGCGCGCGAACTCTTCAGCCACATCAGGCGGCACGGCATTCTTAAGGTTGAAATGGAATTCGCGGTCGCCATGAAAGTGCCAGCTTCGGTTCTCGTAACTCTCGAGTTCCAGGTGGTGCGCCTTCAGGTCGAAGCTCTGAATCTCGACATATGACCAGCGCAGTGGCGAACCTTTTTCGGGGCGGAACTCGACCCCCTGGTCATTGATCATCAGCGTTCCGCGGGTCTTGGTGACAAGGTGGTGCAGGCTCGCAGGCGATTGCCATTCTGTGACTGCCGCTGTGGTCCCTTGCAGGGTCTTCGGCGCGGGCCGAGCGGCAAAAACGGAGCCGGAAACCCAGCAGATTAGTAAAGAAAACAATGCGATATAAGAAAATCTCCGCATAGCGGACCTCCTGAGAGAATTAACTGTGGTGCAAAAGACAGGGAAACACGGTGATGGGTATCACCTTATGGGGGAGGAGCTAAATCAGGAGAGAACGATGAATCGTGTAAAGCTCACCGGGCGGTGAGTAGCAATGAAGCCCGATTTCCAGGTGCGTTGCGACGGCTACGGCCGGTGCTGTGCTCGAGTGAGGCAGTATCGCCAGCACGGCGTATGCAACTGCCGGGGCAGTGGCTTTGGCCGTCTGTTGAAGATGGCTTGCGGCGCCGGAGAGCCCGGGAGTGCAGCAACTTCGCGATTGGCTCGCGGGGCTGCATGGCATCGATGCACAGCAATCCATCGAGTGGCGTGCCATCATCAGTGGACCGAAGCAGCCTCCCAAAGCCGCGAAGAGGAGCGCCCACAGCAACACGATGGATTTCGCCTTCGTCATAACGATGCATGATACCACAACTTGCGCTTCACCACGCTGTGACGCGAATCACAGACGGATCGTCATCGGCGCGCGAGCCCGTCACCAGGCATGAACCGAAGCCATCAGTCCGTTCTTTTGATGTTTCTATACGGAGCGGATTAGATTCATGCGCATGGGCAGTCAAGAAAGGCGTCAGGGCCCCGATTCATCGGGGCCGGCCGGCGAGATCGCCACGCAATTTCGCCTCGCCTCCGAATCTGCTTAACGCCCCGCGTCTAGAAGGTAAGGAAAAGTAACGGGGTGAACAATGCGACGTCCATCAGCACCCTGAATTTGTCAGTGGACAGTGATTTGTCTTTGTAGCGGATCAAAGCAAATGCCAAGGCGCTCAGCAAATCAGACGTCAGAAGCTGCCAGGTCGCACGCTCGAATCCGGACACGATGAGGCCTGCGGCAATGATGGCAGTGGCGAGGGTAATTAAGATGAAGTGGCGTCCCATCCAGATGGTCCACGGGTGAGGCGAGCCGAACTGATGGTGGCGCAGCCGCATCCATTCCTCGTATTCGATGGCGACGCAGTTCAGCCAGCACAGGGCGGTAAAGATCAGGTACGGCGCCAGCATGACACCAACGCCCGAGGACAAGTGGTCCCAAATCGGGAAGCATGTTCCGAGCGCGAACAGGACGCCCACCAGCATTTCCTTGGGCAATCGCTCACGCCCGGGAGACAGCAAATGAGTTACAAGAAAGTAGACGCCGACCGCAAGCAATATCACCATTCCATTGCGAAAAGTTCTGGCGTCCAGCTTGGTTAAGGACATCCAGGCCACCAGCAGGAACACAGCGCTGAA
>JAKASH010000614.1 GCA_021828225.1 Acidobacteriota bacterium
TAACGACCGCCATGAGAAAGATCAGAGCCAAGCCTGCGATCAGGATATTTAAAGCGACTTCGTTCGGAGTCTTCTTCCGCTCTGCGCCTTCAACCAGTGCGATCATCCGGTCCAGGAATGTTTCTCCGGGGTTGGAAGTAATCCTGATCTTGATCTCATCGGAGAGAACTTTTGTACCTCCCGTCACGGCACTACGGTCGCCGCCGGATTCGCGGATGACGGGCGCACTTTCACCGGTGATCACAGACTCATCAACTGTCGCTATTCCCTCAATGACCTCCCCGTCCCCAGGAATGATATCTCCGGCCGCGCAAATGACGAGGTCGTCTGCCCGCAACATCGAAGATGGAGCCTCCTCGATTTCCCCGGAAGACGTTATGCGCTTCGCCACCGATTCTGTTTTCGTCTTGCGCAGGGTGTCGGCCTGGGCTTTGCCACGTGCCTCGGCCATGGCCTCTGCAAAATTCGCGAACAGCACTGTAACCCAGAGCCATATTGTTATCTGCAGGGTGAAGGAAAGATGTGGCGCGGCGGTTACTGCATCGTGAATGAGCAGACAACTAGTCATTGCTGCTCCAACCTCCACGACAAACATGACAGGGTTCTTGGCCAGCGTTAATGGATTCAGTTTGATAAAAGATTCCTTCAAGGCCCGCTTGAGGATCATTGGATCCCACAGCGGCCGGGATCGCGCCAGCCTTTTAGGGAGAAGCGGAGTTGCTTCAGCGGAATGGGTTCCGACCACCGAGGTTGGCATTCGTTCAACTCCAGATCCGGTAAATCATTGCAGGGAACAGTTGTCCTCTGTCCATCAGGAACTGTTCGACAATTGGGCCGAGCGACAACGCCGGGAAGAAAGTCAGCGCCCCGACGATTACAATTGTCGCCACCAGCAAACCGACCCAGAGCGCGCCGTGGGTCGGAAGCGTTCCGCTGGTGACCGGGACCTTCTTTTTCTTGGCCAGGCTTCCCGCCACTGCCAGCGCCGGAAGTATGAAGCCGAAGCGGCCAATCAGCATCGCCAGCCCAAGCATGAGGTTATACCAGGGAGTATTGACGTTAATCCCAGCAAAGGCGCTGCCATTGTTTCCTGAGGCGCTCGAAAAGGCGTAGAGAAGCTCGCTAAAACCGTGCGGCCCGGCATTGTTGAAATTAGCGGTGGCCGGACCGGGAGGATTCCAGTAACCATGGGCTGGGAATCGAACCATTAAACTGAGTGCTGCGAAAACCAGTATCGAGAAGGCCGTGACGATGATTGCCACCATAGCCATCTTCACTTCCTTCTGCTCAATCTTTTTGCCGAGATACTCTGGGGTCCTACCTACCATAAGCCCCGCAATAAAAACTCCCAGGATGGCGTACAACAGGATGCCGTACAGCCCTGAACCGACGCCACCGAAAATCACCTCGTCGGTTTGCATGTCGAACAGCGGAATGAGGCCGCCAAGCGGCGTATAGCTGTCGTGCATGCTGTTCACGCTGCCATTGCTGGCATCGGTAGTCGCAGTAGCCCAAAGGGCGGAACTCGCGATCCCAAAGCGAACCTCTTTGCCCTCCATGTTGCCGCCCGGTTGGGTTCGAGTAGCCCGAGTCTCGACGCCTAAATGTGCAAGAATCGGGTTCCCCCGTTGCTCGGCTGAATAGCACACAAACACGCCGGCAAAAAACAGTACAGCCATAGCCGCAAACAACGCCCAGCCTTGTCGTGTGTCCCCGACCATCTTTCCAAAGGTGTACGTAAGACCCGCTGAGATTGCGAGGATCGAAATGAGCTCGACAAAGTTGGTGAGCGGCGTAGGGTTCTCAAATGGATGGGCCGAGTTGGCATTGAAGAAGCCCCCGCCGTTTGTCCCCAGCATCTTGATGGCTTCCTGATCGGCAACGGGACCAACTGCGATGGATTGAGCAGCTCCCTCCAGCGTGGTCGCCTTCTGATAAGCCCTAAGAGTCTGAGGGACGCCTCGCGAGCAGAGGAAAAGCGCAAACACGAAGCACAGGGGTAGAAGCACGTAAACAGTGCACCTGGTCAAGTCCACCCAGAAGTTGCCGATGGTGTTTGCTTGTTTCCGTGCGAAGCCACGAATGAGCGCGATGGCAACGGCAATGCCCGCAGCGGCCGAGACAAAATTCTGCACCGTCAATGCGCCCATTTGCACAAAGTAGCTGAGGGTTGTCTCACCACCGTAGGCCTGCCAGTTGGTGTTGGTCATGAAACTCACGGCCGTATTAAAAGCGAGGTCAGGCCTCATCGCCGTGGCATTGGCCGGGTGATGTCCGGTACTGAACCCCATAGGATTGAATGGAAGGAGGCCCTGCAGCCGTTGAATGAAGTACACGAAAAGAAAGCTGACAACGCTGAAAGCGAGGAGCGACGCCGCATACTGGGTCCAGCGCTGCTCAGTGTCTTCACGAATGGCGCAGCGGCGATAAATAAGGCGCTCCAAGGGCCGCAAGACAGGATGCAAGAATGTGCGTTTACCTTCGAAAACACGAGCCATATAAAGGCCCAGAGGCTTTGTGATCGCCAGCAGAATGAAAAAGAACACGAGAATGTAAAGAACACCATTGGGCGTCATGCGAATCTCCTCAAAACCGCTCGGGTCGCAAAAGCGCGTAAATCAGATAGCCAAACAAGAACACCGCGACAATCCCGGCAATAATGTAAGCCATGTTTTCTACCCTCAAAGCCGATCAAAGGCCTTTGTGCAGACCCAACAAAGAACGAAAAACAACACACAAACCAATACATAGAAAACATCGAGCATCGCAATTTCACCCCGATTCTGCGAATATCACCTGGTGCCCCATCTTCTTAAGCCGCTTTTCCATCCGCTGTCCCTTCGTCGGCCACCACCACCGCGTCCGGCCTCCCAGGACAACCAGGGATGTTTGGGGCAGGGCATCCTGTAAAGCCCGGAGAGCTTCCCTGCACAAGAAGATGTGGACGAAAGCCTCACCCGGAAAGACACTCGCCAGTTTCACGAGCTTGTTCTGGAGGAACGGAAGCGAGACGGCTGGATTTCCTAAAGGAAGCGTGTAAGGAACTGCGTGCACGAATACGAGGCGGAC
>JAKASH010000006.1 GCA_021828225.1 Acidobacteriota bacterium
GCGCTTCGAAGGCCAGATTGCCAGTTCCCCCTATCTGCCCTACTTCCGTAGAGGCGTTCAGTTAACCACGCTTGACTAATCAAGACTATTCGCAAGTCCTAATTTGCGGCATGAATAATCCCGTTGCTTAAGGAACGTGATAAAAGAAGTAACCGGGGCCGACGCGCATGCTGTGGATGAGCCACGCCGGGGAAAGGCCGCCGATCAGGAAGCCGGCAGTTGCCTGCACAAAGGCCAGCGGCCAGATGTTGGGATGGCGAATGAAGACCTCCGCAAGGACGAACCCGCCGACAAAAGTCGCCACCATCAAAACGGGATTGGGAATGTGAGCGCCGGCAAACATCAGGGCAACAGCAAAAGAGCTGAGGTGCGGCGTGCGCATAATCCTCATCAGCCGCCGGTGAAAGTACGATTGCGTCAGGTACATCTGAAAGGAACACCAGATCATGTAGCCGAAAAAGGAGAGCCACACGTGCAGCGAGGCGAGCTTGCTGGCGCTATCATGGTTCCAGAGAGCATAAGCCACGGCAAGAAGAATGACGACAGCGAACAGCAGAAGGCTGATCCGCGCGCACGGGCGGAACTCGCGCCTCGTGAGTCCCATCTGCTCCGGGGTGTCGCCGTAGAACCGATGGCTGAAGACGACCGCGGCGAAAAGCGGAATTACCAGATAAGGGTAAGTATCCTGCCAGCGCCAGATGTAAAGGAGAATCCCCGCGTAGACAGCCAGAATCTCGATCGCCGTAATCGCCGGACTGACGGAGCGAACTCCGCGAGGAGGTCGAACCTCGACTTCCGAACCTGCCGTGCTCATGGATACCCTCGCTCCTATTCTATGCCAGGGATCGCGGGAGAACATCATCGCCATCACTTGCCACTTAAGGAAGCTTGCAAATTATAGCGACAACATTTCTTCTAGCGGTGCTGTCCTCAGCGCCGAAAAGCGCCAGTGGGGCCACCGGCGCTACCATTGACCGTGTCGCAATCATTTGTGATCCCTTGTAAGTCGCCTCGAAACGGACAACTGGAGATGGTGTCCAGGATGCTTCTCGCGTTGCAGGTTTCGCTCATAATAAATTCTCGGCAGCACGGCGGCTGCCAAGCGTGCCCAAAGTGAGATGGCGAGGCGATCAGGAGGATGGGTGTCCAGCCTCCAACCGGCGGACCAAGGCGATGGTTTCATCCCTGGAAAGCGAAACCGGTGCGAAGAATTCTTCCCATTCAACATCGGGAAAGCCAAGGCGCGTCAATTTTGCGGGCAGCAACTGGCGAAGGAGTGCGGGGCCGTCGGAAGGGATGGAGGCGAGAGCATTGAAGATGACCTGATGTAGTTGCACCCGCCAGCGGTAGTTGCGGAGCAACGGCATGACGGCCTCTCTGAGGGAACCCTGCGGAGTGCCAACGCATAGCGCCTGGATTAGCAGCTTTTCAGGATCTGTTTCCATTTTCCCGAGCTGAAGAATACGCCCCCTCAACGGCCCCGGCCGTGTCAAGTCGGCGCGCCGACACTGCCCTGTCTAGCCCCCGGTTCGTTTCCGGTTCGTTTTTCGCCGATCCTTTGTTTTCAACCACTTCGGTAGCTTCGTTTTCCGGTTCGTTTCCGGTTCGTTTTTTCGGCACATTCTTTATTATCAATAAGTTGGCTAGCTTCGTTTTAGCTTCGTTTCCGGTTCGTTTTTTTACTAGATCTTTTGTTTGCAGCAACTTCCCCGGTTCGTTTTTTAAAAAAGAATTCTTTTGTTCCTCAAAATTTCCTGTTCTTTCATGCTGCGAATCAAATAAGTTGTCTGGAAACAGTTTGTTACAAATAATCTGTGAGGCAGATGGGGCTGGAATTGTGGTGAGCATTGTCTTTTTTCTTGTGGCCGGAGGCGCTGGCGAAATCGCGGCCAAGAGTTACTTAACTAGACTACATGAAGCCGGTCCGGAAGTCAAGATATTTCTTCCCTGGCTTTCGCTCCACTTTCACCGTTGTAGCGTTCGGCCTTTAACGCTGCGGGTTTTGCCAGGAATTCCGGTCAAGAGCCCCGGGGCCATAAGACGGACCCTGATCACAAAGGCGGGATGCGCAACGTTCATTTTCTAACGCTGCGGTCTGTGTTTATTTCATACGGAAAAGCCGCAGCCCTGGAGGGCAGACCCTGTGGTACAAAGGCACCCGGGTTCTCGATAGGCCAAAGCCCTCCCCTACCCTTTTTGCAAATTTTGCAAAAGCCGGTGGGGGAAGTAACGCCAGGGCGTCCTTGTAAATCAAATGTTCATAGGGACTTTGAGGACTATGCAGAAGTCCTGGCAAGCAGTTATACTTGAACTTTTGTACACGCTGGGTCCTTTCCCACAAGGCACGGCCAAGCCTAAGGAGCCACATCTGCAAGGCCGCAAAGAATACTCTTACTGAGCCCCTTGGGAATACTGGAAAGTCAGGTACAGATCTTGCAAACTTTTCGACAGCGCCACCCGCAGATGGGAGGATTCGTGACTCCCATTCTGGCACTTCTCCTCGGATTGCTCTTTTTCTGCGGTCCCGCCCTGGGTGCGGCAGACCCCCAGCAAACCCAGGTTTTGCAGGGCGAAGTCGTCAATGAAAATAAGGTGCCGATCGGGGGTGTCGACTGCGTCCTCAAAGGAGGCATGCTTCCCAGCGAGGGGATCACGGTCACGACTGGGGCGTTGGGCAAATTCAGCATCGGAGGCCTGCTGCCAGGGAACTACGACCTGACTTGCACCGCCCTTGGGTACGAGCCTTACGTCAAGACGGGTTTGCCCGTCACTTCGACCTTGGCTCCTTATGTGCACATCGTCATGCCGACGCTCAAGAAGGTTATTCAACAGGTCGAAGTCAGCGCGTCGGCCGGCAAAGTCGCTGCGGAGAGCTCTTCTCAGCCCTCGACGATTAGCGCGGCGGCCCTGACGACTCTGCCGATTGCCGAGCAGAAATTCAAAGCGGCCCTCCCGCTGGTGCCCGGAGTGATCCGCAGCCCGACCGGCAAGATCAGCATTAAGGGAAGCGTCGAGAACCAGGGCATGCTGCTGATAGACGGCGCCCAGGCCGTCGATCCCATCACTGGCAGTTATGACATCGACCTCTCGATCGACGCCATTCAATCGCTCAATGTTTACAAGGCGCCCTTTGGCGCTCAGTACAGCGGATTTTCAGGCGGCCTAACGACTATTGAGACAAAAGCTCCCGGGTACAAGTGGGGCTGGGACCTCAATGATTTTTTCCCGGGCTTTCGAGGCAGGAACGGGCACCTGGTGGGCGTTAATGACTGGTCGCCCCGGCTCAATTTCACAGGCCCGCTCTGGAAAAACAACCTGAATTTCTCCGAATCGTTTATCTACAACATTGAAAAGATCCCTGTCCGCGGCCTGGCCTGGCCTCACAATGAAACCAAGAAGGAGAGCTGGAATTCCTTCACGACGCTCCAGTACGTTTTTTCGCCCCATCACCTGGCGTCGGTTTATCTTCATGTGTTCCCTCAGAAGCAGGAGTTTGCCAACATCAGTGCGCTCGTCCAGCAGCCGGCCTCTTCGAATTACGCCGAGCGTGGTTTTTCCGTGCAAGGTAATGATAATTACCAGTTCAGCTCGGGCGGCATCCTGACCAGCCTCTTCAAATACACCCAATTCGACGCGTACGCGCACGGGCAAGGTCCGCTGGATATGCTGGTCACTCCCAATGGCTATGGCGGAAACTATTTCAATGCCTGGAATAGAACGAGCCACCAGGAAGAGGGAAACATTATTTACCGCCTGCCCGGCTGGCAATGGCTTGGAAAGCACAAGGTCGACGTTGGCGGAGATCTCATTTACCGCACCTACGATGGAACCAGCCAGTCGCACACCATTCTGGTCACCCGGCAGGATGGTTCGGTTGCGCAACAGGTTAATTTTCTGGGCCCGGGAGGAATTCCCACCAGCCAGACTCCCGCTTTCCTTTCTTCGAGGAATGCGGAAGGAGCGGCATTTGTCGGCGATCACTGGATGTTCCGCGATAACGCCGCTGTGGACCTGGGCTTCCAGTATTATGGCCAGGCCGTTGGCCAGGCGGCCACCTTCGCTCCGCGGCTGGGGTTTGTGTACTCGCCGGGGAAGAACGGGAAGAACATCCTGCGGGCCGGGGTTGGCATCTTCAAGTCACGAGTGCCCCTGCTGGCCAGCGATTTTGGCAGCAATCCTGTGCAGGTGGTTACACAGTTTGATAACCAGGGGAACGTGCTGGGCCCTTCGATCCCCTATCAGAATCAGTGCGCGACAAGGACTTCAACGGGGCTGCGTGTTGTGCCTGACTGTTCGGATCTTGATGCCACACCCTACAACCTGACCTGGAGGGCCGAATTCGACCGCCAGCTTACCAACCACGTTGCACTCAAGATCAGCTACCTTCAGAGCAACACGTACCGGGAATTTGTTATCAACCCGATCCAGACTTCTCCAACCGAGGCGACGATGTTGCTCGCTAACCGTGGGGCCTCGCGCTATCACGAACTTGAAGCCATGGTGAGCTATCGCGACGAAAAGGGAAACGAGCTGAACACTTCTTACGTGCGCAGCCGGTCGATCGGCGATCTGAACGCCGTCTCCAGCGTCTTTGTTCCTTTCGAAGAGCCGATTATTCGCCCGGATACTTATACAAACCTGAACGCGGATGTTCCGGATCGCTTTATTTCATGGGGTATCCTTCACCTTCCTAAGAAAATTGTATTTGCGCCTATCATCGACTGGCACACCGGCTTTCCCTGGTCCACCATTAATGCCGAGCAAGCGTACGTTGGTGTGGCCAACAGTAATCGATTTCCGGGGTTTTTCTCGTTTGATTTCAAGGTGTGGAAGGTTCTTCCCTTGCCGCACTGGCTTCCCTTCGGAGCTGGCGGGCTCAAGTTGCGGTGGGGTATCGGTTTCCACAACGCCACCAACGCCCTGGACCCTCTCGCCGTTTACAACAACATTGATTCCCCGTACTACGCGCACTTCGTGGGTTTTCAGCACCGCGTGATCGATATCAATGTTGATACCGGCCCTTGACCCTGCTTGCGGCGCACCACAGCGGGAGTTTGCAAGGTCGCCCGGTGGCTCTCCGAACACCAACGATGAATTATTCCGGCCGCTGATGCTTGATCGGCTATAATGCTTGGTTCGACACAAAATGGAACAGACTGCCCTTCAACCTGAACATCCCCGACCAACCACGTTATCTCCCGCCCGGCGTTCCATCCCATGGATCCTGCTCGGGCTGATCTGGCTGGCCGTGTATTTTCAGGGTGCCTTTCGCCCCCCTTTGCTCGATGACGCCGACTCCACGCACGCGGAGGCGGCACGGGAAATGTACCGGACAGGCGACTACGTTACACTGCATATCAACGGCGTCCGGTATCTCGAAAAGCCTCCGCTGCCCTATTGGCTGGTATCCTTCGCGTTCGCGGGTTTCGGCGTTTCGGAGTTCGGCGTGCGCCTGCCCATCATCCTGACGGTCCTGCTTTTGATCGGGCTTGGAGCGCTCTGGGGACGGCGCGCTTTCGGCGAGCGAGGGGGAATTTACGCAGGACTGTTTGTCGCTACGAGTGTCGGATGTTTTCTCTTTACCCGGATTTTTATACCCGACGTCATTCTCAGCTTCCTGATTGCGCTTACGCTCTACTTTTTTCTCTCCGCATTTGAAGCGCGCAGGCCCAAAGAATGGCGCTGGTACGCCGGCTACGCCGTACTGGCACTCGGCTTTCTGACCAAAGGCTTGGTGGTGCTGGTTTTTGTGGGCTTCCCCGCCATCGGCTACCTGCTGCTGAGCGGTGAGTGGCGAAGATGGCGGGAACTGCGCCTGGGCAAAGGCATCGCCCTCTTTTTCCTGATCGCGGCGCCGTGGCCAATCCTGGCGGGCATTCGGAACCGCGGTTTTTTCTGGTTCTATTTCATGAACGAGCAGTTCCTGCGGTTCCTCGGAGAACGGTATCCGCGCGACTACAACAAGATGCCCGCGCTGGCCTATTGGGGCTTGCACCTGGTGTGGCTGTTCCCGTGGAGCCTATACTTTCCGCTGATTTTTCGTGACCTGCGGCGGGACATCTCCGCAGTCCGCAAACCTTCAGGATTGTCGTTTGCCACGCGCACCCGTGCGCTCTGCTGGATCTGGGCAGGAGTGGTGCTCGTCTTCTTTTCGTTTTCGACCAACCAGGAGTACTACACTTTCCCGGCTTACCTGCCGCTGCTGTTGCTGATCGCCGGAAGCCTTGCGCAGGAGGAGCAGCAGGAACGCTCAAGCCGGTGGACCATTCTGGGCAATAGCCTTTATGCCGCGGCGGGAGTGGTTGCAGGAGCGGTCCTGGTGTGGGCGCTGTGGGTGTCGCGGCATGTGCCGCCCACGGACAACCTGGGGCAACTGCTGGTTCATCGCGACGTCGCACACAACACGCTCTCCATGTCGAAATTTTTCGACCTTACCACCTCGGCATTTGCCGCGCTGCGGCTTCCGGCCGGACTTGCCGCCGCCGCCTTGCTGGTGGGCCCGCTGGTCGCGCTGATCCTTCGCCTGCGAAAGAAAAAAGTTGCCGCCACTTGGGCGATGGGCATTGCCACCGCCGTTTTTCTTATCGCGGCTCAAATTGCCTTTGTGCGCTTCGGACCGTTTATGTCTTCAAAGCGCCTGGCGGACGTGATCAAGCGGCAGGAGAAGCCCGGCGATCTGGTGATGATTTATGGCGACCAGGCTTACGGTTCGTCGCTGCTCTTCTACCTGAAGAGACATATCGACCTGGTGAACGGGGCTACGACCTCGATGTGGTTTGGATCAACGTTTCCGGATGCGCCGCACATCTTTCTGAATGATACGGACCTGATTAACGACTGGAAGGGCAAGCACCGTGTGTTCCTGTTTGTGCCACCGCGGCAAATTGAGCGAGTGAAAACAATCCTGCCCCAACCGCGGTACGTTATCGCGGAAAATTCAGGGAAAGTTCTCTACAGTAACAAGCCGTGATGCCGCGCCTAGGTCGCGCATCCAGCGCGTTTGGCGCCCCTTGCGCCGGCTGAGTCTTTGCGGATCATTCGGCCGCCCGCGACCAGGCGGTAACGCTCGTGACGCCAGACAATCTCTGAGCCGAAGAAGCTTCCACACCAGAGAACAAATCCCAGAACATCGCGCACGGGATAAAGCCAGCAGAACAGGGCCGAGTTCCGGTCGCGCGTGATTCCCCACCCGACCACCAGCGACTGTACAACGCGATTGGCAAACGCCGCGCCCAGCAATCCCAGGCCCAGCGCCCAGTTGCCTGCAATCCCGCCGGCCGCGAGCCCCAGCAGTCCGAAGGGCATGGCGAATGTCAGGCCGGTGCCGACGTGGCCCAGGCGGCGCGAGAATCGGGAACTCTTCATCCAGCGAAGCTGATGGAGCAGCGATTGCCACGCCGTGCGGTGCAAGACCACGTGGTCGATCACGTGATGTGAAAGCACGACCTGGTTGCCGGCCGCATGCGTTAGAGAGCCCATGACAAAATCGTCGGCGCAATAATCCCCCAGCACGCTGAATCCGCCCCAGCGGTCCAGCACGTCTTTCCGGACAGCCATGGTGGGACCAAGAGCGAATTTCATTCCTTCCAGAAGGTTGGCTACGAGGACGCCCGACGACATTTCGACTGACATGCCGAGAGCTTCCAGCCGTGACCAGACACCTCCGGTCGGAACGCCGCGATAGAGGCAGGTGACCATGCCGACATTCTTATCCGCGAAGGGTTGCACTACCTGCTTGAGGTAGCAGGGCGTTACCCGAACATCGCTGTCGCTGATGACGAGGATCGAATGGGACGCCACGGCTTCCATCTGTTCCATGAGGAAAACCTTGGCATTGGGATACGCCGGCTCGCCCGACAAGACGATTTGCGTCTTGATGTGCGGATACTTTTTCTTTAGGGATTCGACGACAGCAAGCGCCGGATCGTCTTCAGTTCGGGCGCCGAAAATCAATTCATAGGAGGGATAATCCTGGCGGAAAAAGCTTTCAAGGCATTGCTCGAGCAGAGGCTCCATGCCGTGTAGCGGCTTCAGAACTGTTACGGGCGCCAGCGCGGCGTCCCCTTCGGCCAGAAACCTTTTTCGTGACGACACGCGAAAACGTACAGCCGCAACAATCACCAGCCCCAGATAAACGGTGGACGCAAGAAGTCCTGTTGCCGCAACGATAAAGAGTGTGTGTTCAAGCATTGTGACCGCAGAAGAACGTCAGCACGCTTAATATCATAAAGCAGAGGGACAGGCTGAGCCAAACATTTCGCCTGGAGGTCAGAGACGAAGCCCCGGCAAAGAGGAGTGCAGGGGCAAACGGCGTTCGCCCGCCGTGGGGCGCGGTATCTGAGATGGCAGATTTCAGATGTCAAATGCGCGGGGATGGGACTGCTACAGGGCAAATCGAGTGGCTACTCGCGGGTGCCGACGGGGACCATGCGGCCTTTGCGGACGTAGAAATCGGTGCCGCGCCAGTGGATGCGCCTTTTGGAGAAGCTGACCGCCAGGATGAAGAAAGCCAGCGCATCCCAGACGGGCACCAGCCACATGCGTTTGCGCAGCAGAGGGTCATTGAGGCCCCAGACGCCCACTGTCCAGGCCACGGCAAGCCGAAGCGCCAGGTAGGCGCCCAGGAAGCCGGCTGCGCCCTCCCAGGTGTGTTGCACGGCTGTCGCGGCAACGACCCACGGCAGCGACTGCGTCAGGAGCCTGCCCAGTTGCCCCCAGGGCCGCGAATTCCGAACGCCGACGGCCCAGCGAAGCTGGTGTCTGACGGCATCCAGGGCACCTTGCGAGGGTGAAACTGTGCACACCGTGTAAGGAATCAACTCGACGCTCTGGCCCTTGGCAGCGATGCGGCGGCCCAGTTCGAAATCGTCGGAGAAGCAATCGGCAATGGCCTCGAAACCGCCAATTTCTTTCAGTTGCTCGGCGGTGACGGCCATGGTTGCGCCCAGGGCGAATTTCACGCCCTCCATCTGCCGGGCGACGATGACGCCGGCGAGGAAATCGGAAGTGAGACCGACAGCCTCAACTTCTGATCCCAGTTTTGCTTCCGGCTTCATATGGTACATGCAGGTGACGGCGCCCACTTCGGGATTGCGAAACGGGCTTACGACCGCGCGTAAATAGTCAGGCCGGACGCGGATATCACTGTCACTGATGACCAGGATGGGGTAGCGGGCTTCGCGCGACAGTCGGCAGAGCTTGCTAACTTTGCTGTTCCAGCCCTTGCACGTTGAACCGATTAAGAGACGAATGTTGCGGTTGGGGTAGTCCCGAATCAGTTTCTGAATGACCGGAATGGCGGGATCGTCGGCATCAGAGATCCCGAACAGAATTTCGTACTCCGGGTAGTCAAGATTACAGAAGCTGGCGAAGTTTTCGTAGGCTTCGCGGTCCAGGCCCCGGACGGGCTTCAGAATGCTGACAGGAGGAGTGAAGTTCGGATCCAGTTTATGAGGACGGCGGAAATAGCGCCATGCGCTGAAGATCGCGGCGAGATAATAAAGGAGAGAAATAATGGCGCCGACGGAAACAACCCACTCGATTAGATGCCCATGTATTGTCATCGCCATTTTCAGGCGCAGACGAGCGCCACTCCAATGCAGACAATGATAACGCCGAGCCACCTCTCTTTATTGACATGCTCGCCAAGCAAAAATTTTGCGCCAAGGGTACCCACAAGGTAACTTGCCGCCGTGGCAGGAACCACCAGGCTCACATTCGCCCAGGAAAGCAGCGCCAGCAGAGAGAAGAACGCGACGGTCATCAACCCGATTCCGATCCACATCCACTTGATTCGGAAAGCCCGGCCTAAAACCCTTATCAGATTGAGAGGATTAAACTGCTTTACTTCCCCAATGGTTTTCATGGCGAGAGACAAGGAAATATCGCCAAGTTGACCGGCCACAACAATAATCGCAATGAACAGAGCCGTTCGAGCGGTCATCGATTTTGGGTCGTGCTGGGATGCGTTCCACCAACCACGACAACGCCCACGCAAATCAGCGCGACGCCGATCCAGCGCGTGGTTGGGACGTGTTCTCCCAGGAAGAAATATCCCATCAAGGCCACCAGAACATAACCGGCGGCCGAAGCAGGCGAGACGTAACTGAAGTCCGCCCAGGAAAGTACGAGCATATAGCTCACCAGAAAAAGGATCAGCAGGGTGATCGCCAGCCAGACGGTCCTGTCGTCCAATGCCCTGGCAAAAAATGCAACCACTTGCTCAGGGGCCCAGCTTTGGAGTCCACCGAGTTGCTTCATGCCCTGGCTGAGCAGGACATCGCCTGAGGAACCGAAGGTGACCATCAGCGCCAACAAGACAAACGTCTTGCCTCGCTGGCCTTTCGATTCACCCATGGACTCCCATCGCTCAGAACTCAAGAATCTGTCCGCGGCCCTGAAGCCAGGTCGATTGCCGGCACGTTGATCGAGGCGGGCTTCTGAGGTCCCGTGCGAGCAAACTTCAGGCGCTCCGCGCGCAGCCGGAGGAATTCCACCGCTTCGTGATAGAGGCGCTTGCGATCATCGTTGTTCCACAACGCCTTCCGCATAATGCGCCAGACAACACGAGGCCGGAAATAATAATCATCATAGAAGCGGTTGACCGCATCCATCATCTCCGCCGTTCCAAGACCAGGATACTCGATGTGAGGCAACTGGTGCCCGTTCGCATCGGACATGGGAATGTCCACCAACTGGCCGGCCTTCGCCAACTGGTTGTACATCTCCGTGCCCGGATAGCCGTGGGCAATTGAGACCTGGATGGTCTCCGTATCCAGCTCTTTGGCGAAGTTGATGGTGCGCTCGATCGTTTCCGGAGTCTCACCCGGCAAGCCGATAATGAAATCGCCGTGGATGGCAATGCCGACCTTCTTGCAGTTCTTCGCAAATTTGCGAGCCATCTCGATCGTCGCGCCCTTTTTGATGTTCTTCAGGATCTGGTCGTCGCCGGACTCAAATCCCACAATAAAGAGACGGGCGCCACCATCGGCCATGGCCTTCAGCGTTTCATAGTCGCTGTGGACGCGCGCCGTGGAGGACCACCGAAAGCCCAGAGGCTTGAACTTCTTCGAGAGCTCCAGGACGCGGTCCTTGCGAATGTTGAAGGTGTCATCGTCAAAGAAGAATTCCTTGGCCTGCGGGAACAGCTTGAGGGCCTGGCGAACCTCGCTGACCACATTGTCAGCGGAGCGTACGCGCCAGGCATGTCCGGAAAGGGTCTGCGGCCACAGGCAGAAAGTGCAAAGGGCAGGACATCCTCGGGACGTATAGAACGACGCAAAAGGATGGAGGAGAAATGGAACGTTGTAATTCTCAATCTTCAGGTCGCGCTTGTAGACTTCGGTCGCAAAAGGCAGGCGGTCCAGATCTTCGGTCTGCAGTTCTTTGCGTGGCGGGTTGTGCACCACGCGGCCATCCTTCCGATAGCTGGCGCCAAGAATTTCGCTGAGCGGCTTACCCTGCGCAAATTCGACCACGGCGTAATCAAACTCGCCGCGGACGATGAAGTCGATATCCTCGCTGGCCATCAGACTTTCGTTGGGTTTCACCTGCACCGGCGGTCCAACAAAAGCAACCTTCAGGCTGGGCTTCTTCTCCTTCATCAGGCGGATCAACTTCAAGTCATTCTCGAAACCTACAGCGGAAGTGAAGAGGACGACAAATTCGTAATCCTTCGAGATCTCTACAGTTTGTGCGGGCGTGACCTTGTGAGGAGGAGCGTCCAGCAGGCGGCTTCCCGGCAACATGCCGGCGGGGTAAGTGAGCCAGACCGGATACCAGTACGACTCAATCTCGCGGGTGGCCGGCCATCGCGAGCTTGCACCCCCATCAAACTTTTCAAAGCTTGGGGGATTCAGTAAGAGCGTCTTTAACACAGACTGCATACATACTCCCTTCCTAATGCAACTTGATGAATGCGGTCGCTATCTTCCGTCCCGGTCATCCGCCCTATTGTACATGAAAGACATACCTTTATTCGAATTTACTTGCTTAAAAACGGGCAGCAAATCGTCACCCAGCCAACAGTCTAATTTTACCTCGCGAACCGAAAACCGGCCATCAACTTTTTGTCCAGCCGGTTCTGCCCTTCCGCGACTTCCCTGCGGGACTAATTGGCATCCAGACGCCGCAGAGCGTCTTGAGCCATTTCGTTGTCCGGGCTGAGCTGGAGCGCCTCACGGTATTGAGCGATGGCTTCCTGGTTTTTCCCCCATATTTCATAAATCCGGCCCAACCAGTCATGAGCCGCCGCGTAGGGCGGGAAGTCGTTCCGCGGGGGCGCCTTTACAAGATAGGTGCGCAAGTCCTGCTCGGCCTTCGTGAGCGACTGGCCCTTCATAACATAAGCCACGGCACTGTAATAATCCAGGCGAGGATCCCGCGGCTCGATGAGAGATGCCTCTCGGATGGCAGCCTCGACTTCGTCCGGCTGCCTTGCAGCCTCGTAGAAGTCCGCAACCTGGAAATAGGGTTCGGCATGCTGTGGCTTTGCTTCCAGGACCTTTCGATATTCTTTTGCGGCAAGAGCCGGCTTGTTCAGGTCTCGCCAGTATTCGGCACGCGCCAGGTCGCCTTCCAGGGCGTTCCGGGAAGCAATGGCTTGAACCTGCGCCCATGCCTTGTCCTTGCTGCCGCCCAGAATCCAGGGCGCCTCAAGGTAAAATTCCATCAGATCGCGGCGAGCCGCAAGGTTGTCCGGATCCAGTTGTACCGCCGTCTGGTATTCCTCTTTGGACTTTCTCGCAAGCCAGAAGCTGCGGGTCTTGTCCGCCTTCAGGCCATAGGAACGCGCCAGCCAGAAGTGTGATTCGGAACACTGGGGCGACAAACTGACAGCACGCTCGGCAAAAGTGACCGCCTGGTCATATTTGCTAACATCCAGGAAGGAACGCGCCAGCCACAAAGCAGCTTGAGCATCATTAGGATTTTTGGAGACTTCCTGCTGAAGGGCGGCGATCGTCTGGGAGTACTTGCCGGCTTCCAGGCCGTTGGCAATCACAGGCCGCGCGGGGCACGGGCTGGCCGCGGCGTGGCCCGAAGCCCACGCTTGCGCACCCAAGGTGAAGATGCAAAGTAACGCCGCAGTGATCCGTATTCTGAGAGATGTCATAGTTAACAGTTCGATCGGCAAGACCTAAGAGGTAACTTGAGGAGAGCCTCCGTTGTGGGAACCATCCATAAACGCGACATTTTAGCAGACAACCTCGCAAAACGTACAGAGGATTGTTCCCGAAACCCGGCCAACCCTCACGTAAGTTTGATGCATCGTTTCTTTCGTTAGGTACATCAATATTACAAGAGCGACAATTATCCAGGCGGGCCAGTTTCTCGCGCTTCACGGCGTTGATGCTCAAGGTCCTGCTTATCTTGACGGTGGGAAAAGACCATGAGAGGATGAAGTCTACAGGGTGTGTAGCAGGAAAGGATGATGGCAAAACAATGAACGTGAATGCTCGCGTTGAGAACTCGGTATGCACGGAACCGGGCACGCTTCTCCTGCTTCGGCCCAGGGGGTTTTGCGCCGGCGTCATTCGGGCCATTGACGTTGTCCGCATGGTTCTGGAGCAGTTGGGTCCCCCGGTTTATGTGCGCAAGGAGATCGTCCACAACCGTTATGTGGTGGACGAACTGGCTAGCCAGGGAGCCGTCTTCGTCGAAAATCTCGACGAGGCGCCGGCCGGCGCGGTCGTTATTTTCAGTGCCCACGGAGTCTCTCCCGCAGTCCGCCAGGAAGCGCGCGAGCGCCAGTTGCGCATCATTGATGCCACCTGTCCTCTGGTCACCAAGGTCCATCTGGAGGTGATCCGGTACGCCCGCAAAGGCTACACGATTGTCCTGATCGGCCATCGCGATCACGATGAGATGATCGGCACGCTGGGTGAAGCTCCGGAGGCTATCCACCTGATCTCGTCGGTGAAGGACGTCGAGACGCTGGAGGTCCCTGATCCGAACCGCGTGGTTTACCTGACCCAGACCACTTTGAGTATTGACGATACCGGGGAAATTGTGAGCCGGCTGAAAGAGCGATTCCCTGCTATTGTCGGCCCGCCCGGACAGGACATTTGCTACGCGACACAAAACCGCCAGATGGCCGTCAAGGCGGTCGCCCCCAAGGCGGATGGTATTCTGGTGGTCGGGGCGCAGAACAGTTCAAATTCAAATCGGCTGGTCGAAGTGGCCCGGCGCGGAGGGACCGCAGCCTATCTCATAGGCAATGCGAACGACATCCTCCCTGAATGGGTCAACGGCCGCCATCGTATTGGTGTCACTGCAGGTGCGTCGACGCCGGAAGTCCTGGTCAGCCAAGTTGTGGAACGGCTGAAGCAGTGGGGCTTCACACGTGTTGAGGAAGTCGAATGGATTGAAGAAGACGTTCGCTTCGCTCTGCCTGCGGAATTGAAGGTCTGAAAAGACGCATAGCGAGTTCTCGGGGGGTGCATGACACAGGAAGCGGAAATTGAGCTTGAGCCGTCTGGAAGAGAACGTGCGGTGGGGGCGGCTGACGCAGAACTCGATCTGCGGGTTCAGCGGGCTGTTGCCAGGGCAACCGAGCATTTACTTTCCTTGCAGGCTCCAGAGGGCTACTGGGCCGGCGAGCTGGAGGCGGACACCACCCTCGAATCGGATTACGTATTTTTTCTTCATGTCATCGGGAAGTTCGATCGCGAGCGGATAGCAAAACTGGCCAACTACATCCGTCGCAAGCAACTCGCCGACGGAGGGTGGAACATTTACAAAGGTGGACCCTCCGAGCTGAATGCTACGGTCAAGGCTTACGTGGCCCTCAAACTGGCGGGCGATTCTCCAGACGCTCCCCATCTGAAGGCGGCGCGACGCCGGATCCACGAACTCGGCGGGCTTGAGCAGACCAATTCCTACACGCGATTCTATCTGGCGCTGGGCGGGGCCGTGAAATGGAAACACGTTCCGGCCATTCCGCCGGAGCTGATGCTTCCGCCGTCGTGGTTTTTCTTTAACGTTTACTCGGTCTCTTCATGGACGCGGGCCATTGTGGTGCCGCTCACCATTCTCTATGCTCTGCGGCCGCAATGGCCGGTGCCGGCACGAGCGCGCGTCGATGAGCTTTTCCGGGATCCCTCCGGCCATATTCCGGCGTTCGACTGGGACCACAAGATTGTCAGCTGGCGAAACATGTTTCTGGCCATCGACCGCCTGTTCAAGCTGCATGAGTCGCTTCCCTGGAAACCCTTCCGCAAGATTGCGATGGCAAGGGCCCGGAAGTGGCTGCTGAACCATCTTGAAAGAAGCGAGGGACTGGGCGCGATTTATCCGGCCATGGTCAATTCGATCTTTGCACTGCTGGCGCTGGGATATCCCGCCGACGATCCTCTGACCGCGCGGGAACTGGGCCATTTGCGCAGCTTCGAAATCGAAGAAGGCGACACAATCCGCCTTCAGCCATGCCTTTCACCCGTGTGGGATACCGCGATCGTGATGTATTCGCTCGAAGAGGCAGGACTTCCGCCGGACCATCCGGCTCTGGTCAAAGCAGCCCGCTGGCTGCTGGACCGGCAGATTGTGGGTCCGGGCGACTGGCAGGTCAAAAATAAAGACTGCGTCCCGGGTGGCTGGGCGTTTGAATACCTGAACGATTTTTACCCGGACGTGGACGACACCTCTTTTGTGATGATGGCGCTTCAGCGAGTCGCCTGCCCGCAAAAAGCCCGGCTCGAACATGCTCTCCAGCGCGGCCTTCAATGGATGGTCAGCATGCAGAACCGTGACGGCGGGTGGGGAGCTTTCGACTGCAATAACGATTGTTCAATCCTGATGCGCGTTCCCTTCGCGGACCACAATGCGATGATCGACCCGTCGACAGCCGATGTGACGGCGCGCGTGCTGGAATGCCTTGGCCGATTCGGCTGGCCGGCTTCCCACCCCGCCGTCCAGCGTGCGCTGGACTTCATGCGAAAAGAACAAACTTCGGAAGGCGCGTGGTACGGGCGATGGGGAGTAAATTACGTTTACGGAACCAGCGGAGTTCTGCGGATGCTGGAAACCTTCGGCCTGCAGTCGAGCCTGGAGGCGCAACGGGGAGCGGACTGGCTCTGCTCGGTCCAGAAAAGCGACGGCGGATTTGGAGAGTCCTGCGCTTCTTACGACGACCCTTCGCTGAAAGGGCAAGGAACAAACACGCCGTCTCAAACGGCCTGGGGATTGATCGGATTGCTGGCAACCAGGGACGTCGACGATCCAGCCGTAATCCGTGCCGTCCAGCATCTACTGGACGAGCAGACTGAACAGGGGTTCTGGAATGAAACGGAGTTCACGGGTACAGGGTTTCCGCGGGTCTTCTATCTTTGTTATCACTTATACCGCGACAGCTTTCCGCTCTATGCATTAGCACATTACCAGAACCTCCGAAACAATCGAGTGCAGGCGGCAGCCATTCGCCTTGCGCCAACCGAATTTAATCCCGGGAATGGAAACGGAAAAAAGAACGGGAGGGCTTCATGAGGTTTCCCCTCAGCATGACGGCAAGTCTGAGTACCTACGTAGCAGGAAAGAGGCTTCATAGAACTGAAAAATTTCCTCTGGTCATGATGCTGGAACCGTTGCACGCGTGCAACCTGACGTGTACGGGTTGCGGGCGGATTCGTGAGTATAAGGACACCATCCGCGAGAAGCTGACCGTCGAGCAGTGCCTGAACGCCGTGGACGAATGCAACGCACCTATCGTTTCAATCTGCGGCGGCGAGCCGATGATCTACCCTGACCTTCCGCGGCTCGTGAGCCAGATTCTGGCTCGCAGGAAGCACATCTACCTTTGCACAAACGGAATGTTCATTCGCAAGCGGTTGCAGGATTACAAGCCTACTTCCCGCTTCTTTTTTAACGTCCATCTGGACGGCCTGGAAGAGACGCATGACCTTTGCGTGGAGCGCAAAGGCGTGTTTCGCGAAGCAGTGGACGCGATCAAGTTTGCCAAAGCTGCCGGATTCCAGGTCTGCACGAACACCACCATTTATAAACAAACCGACCTGAATGAAATTGCAGAGTTGTTCGATTTCCTGCGGAACCTTGGAGTCGACGGCCATATGCTGTCGCCGGCCTATTCCTACCTTGCCGTCCAAACCAAGGAAATCTTCATGTCTCGTGAGGAGATCCACGACAAGTTCCGTCAGGCCAGCGAACTCCTCCAAAGGTACAGCGTGATGACCTCGCCGATTTACCTGGAGTACCTGCGAGGCGAGCGCGAGCTTGAGTGCACCGCCTGGGGCAACCCAACCTACAACCCACAGGGATGGAAGGGACCGTGCTACCTGATCACCGACAAGCACTATCCAACCTACAAAGAATTTATGGAATCCACTCCCTGGGAAAAGTACGGGCCGGGAAACGATCCCCGTTGCGAACATTGCATGGTGCACGTGGGCTTTGAACCCTCGGCGGTGCTGGGAGCCAACCGCAACCTGCCGGATACGTGGAAGCTGCTGAAGTGGCAACTCACAAGCCCTAAAAACGGGAAGAACGGTAACGGCGCCCACAACGGGAATGGACACGCAAGATGACGTCTCTGGTTACGGGAGCAAACGGCTTTGTGGGCAGCCACGTAGCGCGGATGCTGGTCGAACGTGGAGAGCAGGTTCATGTTCTTGTGCGCCCACAGAGCAGCATGCGAGCGCTTGAAGGAGATCG
>JAKASH010000615.1 GCA_021828225.1 Acidobacteriota bacterium
CCTTCGATGTGATCCCCATTCGCGCACGGAACGTATGAGGGGCACCCAGGAAAGGTAAACGAGTTAATGTTGAACCAGTTGTTGATGGTACGCTGGGCAGAATAGGTGGGGCCGACCTTATCGGGAACGTTGGTAGTGAACGGGCCGATATTCATCCAGTTAGTCGGAAGACGCACATCTTGGTAGTAGCCGGATTCAAAAGTGGTGATGCCGCTAACTTGCCAGCCGCCCAAGAGTTTGCCCCCCATGCCAGATATGCCTGAAAGGAAATGCTTGCCGGGTCCGAACGGAAGCATGTAGGTGTAACCAGCGACAAATCGCTGGGGAACGGCATAGTCGCAATTTCCGCTGTCATAGACGTTCCAATTCCCATTAGCCATCGCCACTTCATCGTCGCCATTTCCGAGATCAATGCATTTGTCGAATACGTAGGACGCTTGCAAACTCAAACCTGCGGAGATCTGCTTCTGAACACTCGCCACAAACCCATTGTACTCTGACCAGCCCCTGTTGGAGTTCCAAAGGATGCCCGAATACTGGGGGTAGGGTTCGCGTGGCGCGAGAGGAATGGTGCCCGTCGGATCGAAACTCGCAGCATCCAGGTTTTCCCGCTGGCCGAGATAGTCCCCCCGATTACCGATGTAACCGAGATCAAGCAGCCAGCCGTTAAACTTGTGCTGAACATCGAAATTCCATTGGTAGACAGTAGGAGTTTTAGCGATCGTGTCCAAGGAAAAGGGCTCGGAGGTGGTCGTCGCAGGACCAACATGGGGAAACAAATCGTTCAGAGAGAGCGTAGGTGTCACCGGGTTTGAAGTCACCACCTGCGTAGAGTAATACCTGGGTGCGATCACCTCAAACTGAAGTTCGTTCCAGTAATCGGTGGCATAGAATACCCCGCCGGCCGCGCGGATCACGGTATTTTTAGAAAAGCTCGGCGACCAGGCGAAACCCACACGCGGGGCAAAGTCATCGTAACGCGGAGTCATGATGCCATTGCGAACCTGGCCGAGGATTGAGTACTGCTGCTGGCCAATCGCAGGGTTGAACCAGGCGGTGCGATTGCCCGTGTCCCAAGGAGTCTGTTGGTATTCATAGCGAAGGCCGAGATTCAGTGTGAGGCTCGGCCGCAGCCGCCAGTCATCCTCGGCATAGAGAGCCGTATATGTGGCCCTCAGGTTCTGGGCGGAATTGCCCACCGACGTGTCGGCGGTGAACGGGATACCCAACAACATATCTCCCAAGCCTGATCCTGTGAACTGTCCGGTGAAGCTGAAACTCGGAATTCCGGCGAAGTCAGTGATTTGGAAAAAACGCTCGCGCATGACATCCGCGCCAAATTTCAGGTTGTGGGTGCCGCGAATGATATTAAGATTGTCTGTAAATTGGAAGTCCTGATCGATCGAGCCGATCGATTCTGGAAAGGACCCAATCGTTTGATACCCGGAAATGCCGGCTTGTGGAACGCCAAAATCAAACGGATTGGCGGAGGTGTTGGTATAACCGAACTGGGCGGCATAGTTTGGTCCAAACGCGCCTTGCGACTGGAGGTAACTCTTGCCGCGGTTATATCCAAAGCGGAAGTCGTTCACGATGGTTGGCGAAAAGACGTGATTTTCCGTTAGGGATGCTACCTGACCTCGAAAGGGATATGTAGTGCCTTGAACAGGCATGACGGAAGGGACAATGTGCGGCACGCCGTCATAGGAGTAGCTTCCGTACAAAGTATCTTTGTTGCCTAGGTTGTTATCCACGCGAACATTGATGTCATTAAAATCATTTAGTATCGTAGGCGTTGCCGTATAATTAAAGGCCGGGGTCGCAACCGAATTGACGGCGCTCGCAACATTAGGAGTGGGCGAGAATGGGTGCCACAATAAAGCTCGGGCATTAAGCATGCTTGTGGGAATAATGTTTCCGGGAAAAGGCTGACCGCTAGATGGGTTGATTACGTTTACGCATTTTCCCGAGCCGGGATTGGCCTGGCAAAAGGCCGAATTCGTTGGAAAGACGCCCGTACCCGCCGAATTGTCCGCCAAGTCGCCATTCCATTGCCCAGGGCTTGGAAGTAATGCTTCACCACTCTCTCCCGCGCGTGACCGGAAGCCCTCGTAGCTGAGGAAAAAGAAAGTCTTGTTCTTTCGAATGGGCCCGCCAAAAGTAGCGCCAAAGTCATTTTGGGCATAGGGTGGGATTGGTAGACCCACTTCGTTTCGGAAGAAGTTATTGGCATCGAGTGAGCTATTCTGGACGAACTCATACGCATCCCCGTGAAACAAGTTGCCGCCGGCTTTTAAGGTGTTGATAACGACAGCGGACGACCGGCCGTATTCAGCGGAGTAGGCAGAGGTATCCACCTTGAATTCTTGGAGCGCGTCGACAGAGGGCAGAATGTTCTCACTTCCCCACCGCCCGTTCCGGGTCTCAATTCCATCCAGGAGAAAGCTCACGTTCTGTTCGCGCATTCCGGCAACGCTAATATCCAGACCTGAATTCCCGGTCCAAAAGCCCGCTACCCGATAATTTGATTGCGACGACAGGGTCACCGTCGGGACCAGTGCAGCTTCATCTAAGAAGTCGCGGTTGGCTAAGGGGAGTTGCGTAAGCATATGCGATGTGACCACCTGACCTGCCCCGGAAGTCTGCGTTTCGAGAAGCTGCACGCCCTTGGCGCTCACGGTAACCTTTTGACTCACTGGACCCACCTGGAGTACGACGTCAACACGCGGCCGCTGGCTCACCAAGAGATCGATGTTCCTAACCGTCGACGTCTTAAACCCCTGCTTGGACACAGTAAGGCTGTAGACCGTCGGCTTTAGCGAGTTGAAGAAGTAATCGCCTGCTGCGTCCGTCGTGGCAGTGCGCTCCGCGCCCGTGTTCGTCTGCGTGAGCACAACCTTCGCCCCGGGAATCACAGCCCCGCTTGCGTCTCGGACCGTCCCCACAATGTCGCCAGTGATTACCTGAGGAAAAGCGATTCGAGTTTGACCTAAGCAAACGAAAAGACACGTTCCAATCAGGAGCGCCCCTCGCACTTTGGATTTCATGAACCACCTCCCCGCCTGT
>JAKASH010000616.1 GCA_021828225.1 Acidobacteriota bacterium
ACGTCGCAGCGTCGTTCAGTTCGGCGGGTGTTTTGCTGCCCATTGCGCGGAAGACAGGGAATTTGACTTTGCGCACCAATGCCGTCGTCTGGAAAGTGCTGACCGACAAGGAGAACCGTGCGAAAAGTGTTGTGTTTATCGATCGTATCACCCGCCAGGTTGAAGAAGTCTCCGGCAAGGTGATTGTGATGGGCGCCGGGACGGAGGATACAACCCGGATCCTGCTGAACTCCAAAAACGATGACTTCCCGAACGGCCTGGCCAATTCCAGCGGCGTGCTTGGCAAATACTTCTGCGAACAGATTATGGCAGGGGACATCACCGGACTGATTCCCCGGCTCAAGGGAAACACCAACCGCGGCGGTGATGCCAGGCCGGAAGGCGGAGGAATTTACATTCCGCGCTTCCGCAACCTGAAAGAAAAGCGGAAGGATTTTGTGCGCGGCTACGGATTCGAAGGCGGCGGCGGAAGCAGCGAATTTCCCGGCTTTGCCAACAAGATTCCCGGCTTTGGCGCCCACTTCAAGGAAGAGGTCAAAAAATATTACGCCACGGTGATCAGTATCGGCTCCTTTGGTGAGGTCGTGCCGCGGGCAGAGAATCATATGGAGATTGACCCCGTGGTCCGAGATGCCTGGGGCATTCCGGTCCTCAAATTTGAAGTCCAATGGGGACCGAACGAGCTTGCCATGGCCAAGGATGCCAATGACACGCAGCGTGAGATGTTCAAGAAGGCGGGGATTGAGATTATCAGCGAAAGGACCACTCCGCTGCCGCCTGGCTGGAGCATCCATTCGGCCGGAACGGCTCGCATGGGGAACGATCCGAAGACATCGTTCTTGAACAAATTCAACCAGTCCCACGACATCAAGAATCTCTTTGTGGCGGACGCAGCTTGCTTTGTCAATTCGTCGGAGAAGAACCCGACGCTGACAATTCTTGCACTTTCAATGAGAACCGCCGACTACATTGCTGAACAAATGCGGACCGGAGCGCTCGGCTAAGAACGCCGCGCTAACCCATGGAAAAGGAGATGGATTGTCATGCCGAAAAAGAATGAAAGCGAAACTAATCAGGGACGACGCGACGCTCTGAAAACCCTTGTGATGGGTGCTGGCGGTCTTACAACTCTGCCGATCGTTGGACAGGCGGAAACTGCCCGGGCAGCCTCTGCGGCAATGGGTACGCCTGCGACCGCCGATCCCGCGGGCCAGTCGGAAGCCAACTGGAAACCTCGGTTTTTTGATGAGCACCAGAATCAAACGTTGATCGTTCTCACGGACCTGATTATTCCCGCGACCGACACGCCTGGAGCCAAAGCCGCACTCGTCAATCGCTACCTGGATTTGAAATACAACGAAGAGAGTCCGGAAAGGCAAGACGAGATCATTCAGGGGCTGGGGTGGCTGGACGGGCGGAGCCTATCATTGCACGGCAAGCCCTTTGTCAGCCTCACGCAGCAAGAGCAGACGGCTATACTGGACCCTCTCGCCAATCCGGGAAACTCCAATCCGGAGGACCAGCCGGGAGTACGATTCTTTGAGTTGATCAAAGAATTAACAATTTTCGGCTACTACACTTCCAGGATTGGTTTGGATGAGGAACTGCGATATCTCGGAGACAGGTACAACACCTCGTTTCCGGGCGCCTGCACCCATCCTGAACATCAGTTTTGATGTCGCAGGTATCAGCTTGAGTTTTCAAAATTGTCGCACTATTCTATGCTTCTTCTCGTTCGGGGTGGGACTACGATCGTTTGCTCCTGCCGCCCGCCAGGAACGATCTGTCTTGACATGACCTCGCTTCACCCGTTCCGAAGTGGCGGAAGTGTGCCAGCGTCATGCGGAGCTGATATTCCAAACTAACCGTAAGGAAGGGATTGAGATGAAAAAAGCGGCAACAAGAACTTTTCGGAAGGGTTCGCTCGGTCTGTTTTTATGTCTGGTGATCGGTTGCGTGTTTCCAGCGACTTCTCAGGCAGCCGTTTCGCTTCACAATTCGCAGTTGTCGGTCGCTGTGAACCAGCAAGACGGATCGTACGAGATCCTTGCGAGCGGTTTGAAGGCGCCGGTTTTCAAGGCAAGCGTCGGGGCCGAGGTCAACCACAAGTGGCTGCTCTCGAGCGCTTATCCGCATCACGAAGAGGCCCAGAGCAGCTTTCGGGACGCGCTGGGCGCCGGCCAGCAGGCGACGATCACTTTCACCGGGCTCAGTTCCGACCCTGACCTTGTCTGCATCCTCCGCTTGTACAACCAGCTTCCCTACGGAACGGTTGAAGTCGAGGTGGTGAACCACACTTCCCATGCCGTATCGGTCCAGGCCATCCGCGATGTGAATGCCATCGGGAGCCCGCTGGTCAACCTGGGAGCGGTGGAAGGCGCTGACCGGATGATGTTCGAAAGTCCCAGCGAGGATCCGACCATCCGGATTGGTGGCCTCGACCAGGCTCCCAAAGGGGGTTATTACGGGGTGCGCGACGGGCTGATCTACAATCTCAGGAGCAAACAGAGCCTGCTCCTTGCTGCGCTCACCGAGAGCCGGTTTATGACCGCGCTGAATCTGACGGTCCACCAGCCTCCCATGGGCGCGTCTACGATTGGCTCATTCACCGTGGATTCCACGGGGACAACCAAGGCGGAACTGATAAGAGACGACATCGCTCCGGATCAACAGATCCATCTGAGCCTTCCCGTCGCGCCGGGCAAGGAACTGAGCTCGGAACTTGTGATGTTTGCCGCCGGCCCCCATTACCATGCCGAGTTGGAGGCCTACGGTGCGGCTGTGCGCCTGTTGCACCACGCCCTTGTTTCGGGCAAGCCTCCTATGGGCTGGTGGAGCTGGACGGCTTTCTATGGTGGCATTAATCAGGGCGAGGTGATGACCAACGCCCGGTGGCTGGCCAAACATCTTAAGTCGCTCGGTTACGATTATTTCCACATCGATGAAGGGTACGACTACGCTCGCGGCGAATACACCACCACGAATGCGACACAGTTCCCCGACGGGATGCGCAAGATCGGTTACAAGATCACCCATCTGGGCTTGACGCT
>JAKASH010000617.1 GCA_021828225.1 Acidobacteriota bacterium
AAGCGCGGCTATCGAACGGTTGAAGGTCCGGCCGATGCTCAAGTTGCGTCATCCCCACCATCCAGAACGGGCACTTGCAAATGTGGATCTCTTTCTCGAACTGTCGCGGCAGTACAGCGTACGCGGGCTCCGCGAATTCGCTCGGGACACGATGCGTCGCTGGAAAGACGCTGAGCGCCAGATTGAAGGCCGGGCGGACGCGGGCGCAGATGCTGTCCAAATAGTCACATTGCATACGGCCAAAGGGCTCGAATGGCCGGTAGTCATCCCAATCAATATGATCACGAGGCCTCGCGGGGCCTCTGGAGTTCTCTTCGACGGCAGGAACCAGGTCTTGCTCTGCAAGTATGACCCGATCCGGACGCCTGCCTATGACGCATTGCAGGCCGAAGAGGACGAACAACTCCGCCGGGAGCGTTTGCGGATGTGGTATGTCTGCTGCACGCGTGCTCGCGACATGTTGGCCATCCCGCACCACCTGAACGGCAATCCAGGCGGCACCTGGTTTGGAGAGATGGACCTCCGCGTCGAGGAGCTCCCGTCGGCCGAGTCGCAAGGGCGAGGGCCGTACAATCGCCCGCCAACAGAAGGGGACAACCGCCAGAATCTGGAGATTTTCGAGCACGAAGCTGACGCACTTGCAAAGAGCACTCTCCAGATCCACTGGACTTCCCCCAGCGCGGCCGATGCCGATAAGTCGAGCGGCGTACCGACGGGTGGTCTGGCGGAGCCGCTGATCGTGCCCGGGCCGGAAGAGAGCAATGTGGTCGGCAGTGCCCTGCGTGGGCAAATTCTTCACAAGTTGATGGAAGAAGTGCTTCTTGGCTCCATAGACGGAAGCCTTGAGGCTTTGACGTCGAGAGCGCGCGAATTGCTCGCCCAGCTCGGACTTCCCGATTCCCGTGACGCTCAATTGGGAGTCAGTTCCCAAGAGGTCTGCGAGACCATCCTTCGGACCCTTTCGCTTGCCCTGGTGCAACAATTTCGCGGGAAGCTGGTCCCCGAATGGAACCTGTTTTCGTCCGTCCAGAAGGACGAAACGAATTGGGATGCGGCATACGGCATCGCGGACGCGATCGCCTATGATGACGCAGGGAAACCAGAGATCATCGTCGACTGGAAAAGCGACGTGGCGCCGGAGCCTTCCATTCACAAGAAACATCTCGCACAGTTAAAGACATATCTCGAGATGGCGGGCTGTCCGCGGGGTGCCCTGGTGTACATGACAACTGGTGATGTCCACGAGATCGCCATAAGCTCTTAGCGGCCTTCCCGTCGGCCTCTTCGTAGCTGTTCCGGCACTCTGAAATGCTCAGTCAGTTCCCTTCGACGCCATGTGTTGGGATCGCAGTGGCGCCGAAAACCAACTGAATTCGCCTTTCGTTCATGCAGGCCCCTTTTTCAGAGAGCTTTTTGACCGGGCGGGAGTGCTCTCATTGGGATGGGAGGAGATCGCGCCGGGCTCGGCTGAAACACCGAGATGTGCATCAAGTCGGCGAGCTGCCTCGTGCAAATCACGTTCCGCTACAATGTTGTACCGGTCAAACACCGATCGCGTCTTGTGACCGGAAATCGCCATGGCCACGCGTTCTGGGACGCCGGCCCTCACCATGTTCCGCACAGCGGTGCGCCGGAGATCGTGGAACAGCCTCCCCGGGAGGCTCGCACGCGCACAGGCCGATTTCCACGCTCTTTGGAAATTGCCAATCCTCTTACCTTTCCTGAAGAACACATACCAGCATTCCGGGAATTTCGCGTCGCGAAAGGCCTTTTGCGCCCGAAGAATTGCGAGCAGCTCTCCAGTGAGAGGGATCGTTCGAGGCTGATCGTTTTTAGTGGTTCCCGGCTCGAGATGCACGGTATGCGCGTCCAGATCGACTTGATCCCATTTCAGGTTCAGCACTTCGCCCTCGCGCGCGCCCGTGTAATAGCCAAACGTGAGCATTGGCTTCAGGTACGCGGGCAGCTCGCCTCGAAGCGCCAAATATTCTCCATGCTCAAAAAAACCCTTGCGAACATTGCTCTCCTTGAGCATGGGAATATAGGGGACACGAGCGACTTTTGGCGGCGTCATCTCGGCCGCCAAATTGAACATGCGCTTGAGCGCCGCCAGTTCGCGGTTGACGCTCCCGTTGCTCGCCCCTTCCTGTTGCCTTTTGATCGTATAGGCGCGCACCCGGTCGGTCGTGATGTCCACCACCCGCAGGCCGCCAAAAAAACACATCAAGTGGTGCTCGATCCGCCGTCTGGCCCACACAAACGATTTCCTGCCGTTGGCTTGGTAATCGTTCAGAAGATCCTCGGCCAACTCCTCAAAGCGCACCCGCTCAGCACTCGGGCCCAGGAACGAGCCCGTTCCAATTTCCCCCTCGCGCCTACGGAGGAGCCGCTTGGCATCCGAAACGTTCCTGGACCTGCTCGTTTCTCGGAAAGGTTTGCCGTTCCGGTAGTATTTGATCCACCAGATTCGGCCTCTTCGGTATATCGTTCCCATGGTTCACCGTCCAGGAGGAGTAGCGAGCGGGGCATCCCCCGGGGACCATGCACGCGCCATTCATGTTCTCGGGGTGATTCTTTGGGCAAAGCGGGCGATTGAAGGCACGCTCCCGTCGGGGGCTGGTACGAAATCGCGGTTACGAAATAACGGACAACTTCGCGGCGATTCAGTAGAATGAGGACCGCTTCATTACGGTTTGGCCATGCCTGACGACCTGATGGCACACAACCTGCCGGTAGGCCTATTTCGCTTTACGATTGCGCCCGAGCAGCCCTTGCAAGTGCCTGCCGTGAACAAGGGCAATATGCTTCGGGGCGGGTTCGGCCATGCCTTCCGGCGACTCTGTTGCGTCCCCCAATGCCGGGACACGAAATCTTGCCCGCTAGGCGCTTCATGCCCATACAAGGCGGTCTTCGAGCCCTCACCACAGCCTGGATCAGGGCGGCTTTCCAAGAATCAAGACATCCCGCGCCCATTTGTTTTTCGAGCGCCAATCACGCAGCAGAGTCGGTTCGAGAAGGGGCAGCGGTTCGAGTTCGGCTTGG
>JAKASH010000618.1 GCA_021828225.1 Acidobacteriota bacterium
CGTTAGTCCGCGTTCGCCCACCATCGCCTCGAAGCCTTTGGGGAAGCTCATAATATCGGGCAGAATATTGGATATCTCTGCTGCCTGCTCCACGTCCCCGTCGGATGATTCCGGGACCCCAAACTTTATGTTTCCTCGAACCGTATCGCTGAATAGAAAAGTCTCTTGGGGAACAAACCCGATGTGCGAACGCAGGGTCTTGAGGGGAACTTGGCGGACCGGAGTTCCGTCCACCAGCACGGTTCCTTCCGGCGCATCGTACAATCGGGGAACCAGAGCGGCAAGCGTGGACTTGCCGGACCCCGTTGCACCTACGATGGCGACCGTCCGGCCCGCAGGGATGTGGAGATTAATGTTCCTCAGAATCGGGAACCCGTTATAAGCAAAAGTGAGATCCCTGAATTCAATTTCCCCTTTAAGGGTGCGGACAGGATCTTCGGGAACATAGCGGTCATCAATGATAGGCTGGGCGGCAAAAATGGTCCACAATCGCCCCAGCGAGGCGAGGCCGCGTTGAATAATGTTCGTAACCCAGCCGAGAGCGATGATGGGCCAGATCAGGTACATCAGGTACACATTGAATGCGGCGAATGTGCCGATAGTAATGTTGCCGGAGATTACCTGTTCTCCGCCAACCACCATGATTAACAAGAACGAAACGGCGAAAAGCAGCGCCAGGGCGGGCCACAGAAAACTTGAGATCCAGATCAGCCTCTTGTTCTTCTCGACGAACAGCAGGTTCATGCGATCGAATTGGCGGCACTCGGGTTCCTCCTGGCGGAAGGAGCGGACCAACCGGACTCCTGCGAGGTTTTCGCGAACTCGTTCCGTCAACTCCGAGTACATGGCCTGGATTCTCTCAAAGCGCTCATGAATCTTCTGCCCGAAAAATTTCACGGCAACTGAAGCCAGCGGCAGGGGTGCCAAAGCCAGCAGCGTTAACCGCGCGTCCAGATGAATCATCAGGATGATCGTGGCGATGCCGACAACCAACGTGTTTGCCGAATACATAATCCCCGGCCCGACAATATTGCGGACGGCGCTCAAGTCGTTGGTAAGCTTGGCCATCAAGTCGCCGGTTCGGTGCTCGTTGTAGTAACGGGTGTCCTGGCGCATCAGGTGCTTAAAGAGATCGTTGCGCAGGTCGTACTCAACGTCGCGTGAAATGCCGATCAGCATCCAGCGCATCCAGAACTGGAAGATCGCTTTCACCAGCGCAATGCCCAGAAGCAGGCCGGCAAAAAAGAGGAGCTTCTGTGAGGTCACTCCGTGGGTTAAGGCGTCAAACGTGTCCTTGATGACCAGGGGAATCGTGACACCGACAACCTGGGTGATAATGAGCGCAGAGAAGCCTATCACGTAGCGTTTTTTGTATTTCGCCAGATAGGGAAACAGGGGTCGAAGAGGATTTCGCATGTGTATCTCTGCTTATGGTAGCTCAAGTTAGACGGCGGGCGCTGCGTCGCCCGATGAGTATTCGATTATAACTGAACCCCCTCGCGTCCTTCTACCTCGCGATGTTGACTCCTGAAAAGCATTCGACCCCGGGTACGAGGGCAGCAAATAAAAACAGCATCCTGCCAGGCCTGGCTAGTCCGGCGGGTGGCTCACCGACCCTGCGTTCTGCGGTTATTTATCAGGGCAACGAGCGCTTATTGGTCGTTATAGCCTATAACTGTCGAGCCAACTCCCTTGCTTTCTTTTCTTCCATTCCTCTTGTTTAGGGTTGACCTCGAAAGTGGCCATACGTAAAATCTGGCTATATTGCTTTCCCGGAGCGAGGAAAGCGAAAGACAGTGTTTTTGAAAGGCAGGAAAAGTTGGCGAAAAGCAAACTATATCTTCTGATTCTGGCTGGCGTGGTTGTTTTGGGTTCGTGCACCTCGGGTAACAAGAAAGTTGCGGTTTCACCGCCCACCTCGAAAGCTCCACTTCCGGAATCGTTCCCGGTCCGGTCCCTTCCTTCGGCGACCGAGGCGCTCAAGGCGAATTCTCAGGATCCGGTCAGCGTGCTGATCTCGAAGGTTGATGCAATCTACGACAACGGAATGAAGGAGTATCATACCGGGAATCTGGAGCAAGCCAAGCAGGATTTTGACAAAGCCTTGAGTCTGCTGCTTGAGTCCAGGATGGATATTCAAGACAACAACCGGCTCGACGCCGAATTCGGCAAACTCGTTGAAAATACTTACGGGCTTGAGGTTGCTACTGCGGAAAATGGCGACACGCTGAGTCAGAATGAATATGAGCCTCCCCCTATCGAATCGTTTGCGGGACTCACTTTCCCTGTAAATCCGAAGGTCAGACAGCGCGCAGAACAGGAACTGGGTTCGGTTCGATCGGACCTCCCGCTGGTTACAAACGACTACGTGGCCAGTTTTCTCACGTACTTTCAAAACCGGGGGCAGGGCTTTATTCAAAGGGTCCTGACAAGGGTTGGAATTTACCAGCCTATGATTTCCAGGGTGCTCCGCAAGTACCGATTGCCCCAGGATCTGATTTACCTAGCGGCGGCCGAAAGTTCCTTCAATCCCCACGCCGTTTCCAGCGCCGGCGCGACAGGGATCTGGCAATTCATGAGGAGTCGCGCTGAGGAATATGGGCTTAAGATCAACCAATACGAGGACCAGCGTGAAGACCCCCTGGCTTCTACCATCGCCGCGGCCCGGCACCTGAGGGATCTTTACAAGGAATTCGGCGATTGGTACCTGGCCATGGCTGCTTACGATGCCGGGCCTTTGAGTGTGCAAACGGCCATTGAGAGGACAGGGTACGCAAATTTCTGGAAATTGCGGGACTTGCATGCCTTGCCGGTGGAGACGCAGAACTATGTTCCCATCATTATTGCCACAGCCCTCATCGCGAAAGATCCCCAGGCTTACGGATTTAACGTCCAGCCCGATCCGCCGCTCGAAGAGCAGCATGTGGTCGTTACCGCCCCGACTGACCTGCGGCTGGTGGCGGAGCTTATTGACAGACCGGTAAAAGATCTGGAAAGGCTCAATCCCAGTCTCTTGACTTGGGCCACTCCGTTGA
>JAKASH010000619.1 GCA_021828225.1 Acidobacteriota bacterium
ATAGCGAAGGGACCTGCGTTTGCTGGAACTGCCGCCGTTGCCATATTCAGGCTCCCCTCCTTTGCGCGGCCTGGCCACCAAGAGGCGAAATGGCCCTGAGTGATACTTGATCCAGCCAGAGGGTTCCTAGGATTTCTGTCGGATAATTCAGGCCGCGCGGCCGCCAGACCGACAAGTGAACCACCTGGGTATTCGGTCCAGTCTGAAAATCCAGGACAACCTTGTGCCACGGAGTCGTTCCCACCGTTGCGCTGCTTGAAGCATTAAGGCACGCCGGACACGCAGGGTCGACCACCCGGAGACGGGGCCCACTGTCGGAAGTGATATTCGCCGAGCGAACGTAAGCGGTGAGTTCGTAGGCCTGATCCGCTGCGACGGGGACAAACTGGTAGACGGGCTCGTCCTGATGATTCTCAA
This sequence comes from Acidobacteriota bacterium, assembly GCA_021828225.1. The sequence goes on from JAKASH010000619.1 coordinate 418, forward strand.
CGTCAGAGAACTCGATCCGAAGGCAGGAAGTGCCCTTGTAAGCGTTACGATCGTTGAAGTCGATTGCCACATAAGGGTCTTGCCGATATCGCCAGTCGAAACCGGCGTCGAGAGGAGCCTGTTCGAAACCCCCATTGAATACCAGGTTGGAGGGGTCATGTTCAGCAGACTGCTTTACGATACCCAAGCGTTCAAGATCATGCCACACGGCCGTCGCTTGCTGATATTGGCGAGTGCCGATCAGATGTTCGAGGTAAGGATCGGCAAGAGGAAACTTGAACCGAGACTTGCTCGCCACAAGCTCTTCCCAAACATGAAAAGCAGAGTCCTCATGGCCATTGCTTGTAAGAAAATTGATATAAGCAAGCTTCAAATTTGGACTGGCAACTGAAGTCAGTACATCGCGGTAGACAGAATCTGGGCTGTCCGTCGCCCCGAGGCTTGCTCGAAAGACTGATCCTGCGTAACCGAGATTGAGTTCCAAGAGGCGCCGAAACTGGTTGAGGGCTAGCCCCCGGCGGTTTACGCGCAAATAAAAGCTGGCTGCTTCCCAGTGAACCCGGGGAATCATAGGGCTCAAGGCGAGGCTTCTGGCAATCGCGTGGTTGGCACAAGTCTTTTTCCCCTCGAGCTCGCATGCGAACGCGAGTGCCGTCCAGTAGCGTGTCTTATGTGGGCTTAACTCGGTGGCGAGTTGCAACTGCCGAATTCCATCGGCGGGGTTGGAATCTTCCATGGAGTATATTTCTGCCGTTCCCAGCCGGAGGTGAAGGGCGGGATTCTCCGGATCCAGTGAAACTGCCCTCCTCATCTCTGGTATGCTCCTCGAATCGCCGAGCGTAATAGCCAGTGCAATACGGATACCTTCCACAGCCAACACCAAGCTGGGAAGTCCAATTCCCAGTAAAAAGATGGCTACCTTTAAGCGGTTTCGCAATGAACCCTTAACGAACAACCATCTCCGCGAGTATCGCAACAGCGATTTTGGAGGACATGCCGAATCCGTTGCATGCTCAGTCTGGGTTCCCCTCGCTCACAAGCCGAGGTTGATGTTCGTGGCATGGGCTGGGAAGACTGTCCCGCTGGTCCGGCCGATCACGCGCTCCGCGTCGGCGGTTTCGACTTCCACGGAAATCGATCGGGCCAGCAATTCGACCGATAGAACCAGGCGATAGAAGCTCTTTTTGCGAACGAGAATGCCTTCGACGCCTTCGAGCGGTCCCGATTTCACGCGCACGCGGTCACCAGACTTCAGAAAGGGATGAGGCTCGACGTGCAGGCCTTGTGTGACTACCCGCCGAACCGCCCCGATTTCTTCCTCGGGTATGGGGGCCGGCAATCCGCCCACCCGCACAAAGTCATACACGCCCGGAGTTGAGAGGATGTCCGCACGCCGGTCGAACCCAGCAAAAACAAACACGTAATTGGGGAAAAGTGGCAGGGACAGATGCTTGACGCGATCTTTCCATCGGTGGGCTGCCTCATAAAGGGGCAGAAAGACTTCAATCCCTTTTCCTGAGACAAACTGGGCGACCGTCTTTTCGTGCTGATGTCGCGTGTAGAGTGCGAACCAAGTTGGAAGTATCTTTATATCCATTCAATCCCTGATTTTGCCCACGCTCCCGCTCTGTGACTTACAGGAGATCTTCCCTGTTAAGCCTTCTTTACTTCCTTGTGTCCAATGAGGGGTTCGCTCGCAGCCCCGTGCCCTTAATTAATCCAGTTGCTGCCGTTGTTAAGCTGGATACGTGGTGAGCTTTTCTTCCCCGAGCCTTCGCGCTGGACAAAAGACCCACCCCTGCAAAAAGAAACCGCTGTTTCATGCGAAGATCCTGGCGAGACACGCTTCACAACGGCAGGGAATCGGATGACGGTAACCTCTCCGTCAGGATTTAGAAAGTGAACTTCCAGCGAGATCCGGTCCCCAGCCTGTAGGGGATGCTCCACAACGAATCGAGCGCCCTTGTCGTTGATGTCGTGAAGCCAGCCTCGCCCAATCATTCGCTTTCGCCCCCGTCCGGGGGTTAGCACGGTAACCGGGCAATCAATCCTGTATCGCTTGTGCTCACGTCTCTCCTCGGACATTGGCACATTCGTCACAACGCGCGAATATGTTGCTCGCATATTCCCCTCCGCAATAAGCAACATGCATGACTGTATCACTGCTCATACGAGCGAAGGCAATCCCCTGGAAATGTGAATTTTGCGGGAGAAACACGCCGAAAAGAGGTACCCCAGCCTTTGCTCAAGGGTCGCCTTGCGGCTGCACCTTGTTCTTTATCAAGCCCTACATTTTCAAGGAAATAGATCGCGCAGGTCGAAGGGCAAAGCGCTTAAACTCCCAGAAGAAAAGTAGGCTAATTCGCAAACTACTTTGAAATCGTTTCTATCTAACGCATTCCTACTTCATTATTAAGTCTTTCTCATGCAGATACATAAGGCCCCTATCGATGCAGGCTCATTGGGGTCACGGGGACCGTCCAGGGGTGAGAAGGACTAGCACGGAATGGGTACCCATTGTTTGTGCAAGGAACTCAAACCCGTTTCTTGCGGTTATCTCAAAACACGCCCGAGATGTTCAGTCGCACCTTCAATCACGATTACTGAAAGAGGAGCAG
>JAKASH010000620.1 GCA_021828225.1 Acidobacteriota bacterium
CGCTTTCGCCAAGTCAATGAGGACGGGGTGCACGCCGCCGCGAAAGACCAGCGCCAGCGCCCCCACGGTTCCGAGTTCGCCCACCGTAAAGACCGTGACGAACGAGAGCGGATTCATGCCGCTCAGGTAGGCTTTGCGGTAGGGAATGTACATCGTGCCCCACAGCAGCCCGGCCCCGAGCGCCGCCAGGATTCCCGCCGTGACGTGGGAGGACGTGCTGATCGGAGCTTTGGCCGACGCGTAGGCCAGCAGCACCGCGCCGCCCGCAATCGCAATGGCGCCGCCCAACACTTTCGACTGCGCCTTCTTCCCTGCGCCGCGCAACTCCCGGAAAAAGAACCAGCCCCAGAACAGTCCCACCAGGCAGTTGGTATTCCAGAGCGGGAAAGCGACGGAGAGCCCGACGTCGCGGATGGCAAACACAGTCAGAGTGTTGGCGACGGCCCAGAGCGCTCCCGCCAAAATTGCCCAGACGATCAAGTGGGCTTTGTGGCGCAGGTCGACGAAGACATATTCTGTGCCCTTCATGATGGTGGGGATGGTCCAGCGGGCCACAAACACTCCCGCCACCATGCCGAGAGAAATCAGGAAGGGAGAAATGCCCAGCGTGACGAGTTTGGTGGGTGCTTCGGCGGCTCCCAGCCAGGCGCCTGCCGCCAGGCCGCACAGCACGCCCAGCGAATGCAGCGAGCGCGAAACCTTTTGAGAATGGAGTTGTCGAGCCAGTGAGGATCCCCCCTCAGCGAACGTAGACCAGCAGCAGGATTCCGACCGCCAGCACCGCAACCGGGACCCAGAACTGGCTGTCGGTAAGGATAGCTTTCACCATTGATGTCTTCACACCACACCTCGATCCCGCGGTTTCTGTAAAGATTCCTGCCGCCTGGCGGAGGTGATTTTACCACTGCAACTGGGAAGGAAAATACCTGGAAATCAAATCTTCGTAATAAGGGCGAAGCTCTTCCACCTTCGGCGGGGCCTCGGCCTTGGAGTACAAATCGTAGGGATTGAACTCGCGCACCCACCGGAACATTTCGCGGTCGTGATCGTCCATTAGGTACTCGTACTCGCCATCGCGGTGCGCCGGATAAAACGAGTGATACCGGATCATGTACAAGGCTTCTTCAGGCAAATAGTCCTTGACCACGTGGTAGAGATATTCGTCGTGCCCCCACGAGAGGTCCACCTTGTCGAGCCCGCCATTCTCCTGATAGACACCCAGGCGCGTTTGATATTCGGGCGCCTGCGAATCGGGATTCAGGGCAAAGAACTCGTGGAAGACAATCTTCGGCGACCAGGCGCAGCCCACCGGAAAGGTGTCGCCCACCACGGCCCATTGCGGCTCGCCCCACAGGCAGAGGATCTTGCCCAAGTCGTGAATCAGTCCGGTCAGGATGAACCAGTCGGGCCGCTTGTCCCGCCGCGCCGCTTCCGACGTCTGCAGCAGGTGCTCAATCTGCGAAAGCTCGGTGTCCGGATCGCTTTCGTCTACCAGCGTGTTCAGGAATTCCATCGCTTCCCACACGCCCATCGTCGCCTTGTTTTTGGCCAGGTATTCCTGCTTCTTGCCGCGTACAAAGTCGCGTGTCTGGTACCTGTGATTCTGCCGGTAGAACTCGCGCACGTGCGGCGGCGTTGTGTCGGTAAAGTTGCGAAACTCCTCGCGCTTCTTTTCGGTCTGAGTCATCCCGGCGCTGGATGTTTCCTCCGGGTAGCGAGACTTGACGAAGTCGTCCCACTCTTCCAGGCCTTTCAACGGTCCCTGCTGATTCTGAAGGTTGCCCGATTGCCCCATAGCGACACCACCTTTCTTTGTCTTCCATCTTTAACACACCGCCCGCACCGAGTCAACGAGTCGCACACTCGAACGTCCTGCGCCGGCCGCCGCAACAGTCTGCGAGCCGGCCCGGCGATTTCGCAAGGCAGCGCTTTGCGTTTCCATATAAAATTGTCCGCATGGCAAAAAACTATCGCATTGCTCTTCTTCCCGGCGACGGCATTGGCAAGGAGGTTGTGCCGGAAGCCGTCCGGGTTCTTCAGGCCGCAGCCAGCGGCTTCACCTTCACCTTCGAACCCTTCGAGTGGGGCTGCGAGTATTACCTGCGCACCGGCCGCATGATGCCCGAGGGAGGGCTCGAGCAGTTGCGTCCTTTTGACGCCATCCTGCTCGGCGCCATCGGACATCCCAGCGTGCCAGATCACATCTCGCTGCGCGATCTGCTGCTCCAGATTCGCTTCGGCTTCGACCTCTATGTGAATCTGCGCCCGGTCGAAATCCTGCCCGGACTCGAGCCTCCGCTCAAGGGCAAGACAGCGGACGACATTCGCATGCTCTTCGTCCGCGAAAACTCGGAAGGAGAATATTGCGGGATGGGCGGCCGCTTCAAGCGCGGCACTCCGGACGAAGTAGCCGTGCAGCAATCCGTCTTCACGCGCAAGGGCGTGGAGCGCGTGATGCGCTACGCCTTTGACCTGGCGCGCCGCAGCCCGCGCAAGCGCCTGGCCAGCGCCACCAAGTCAAACGCCATGCAGTACACCATGGTGATGTGGGATGAGATCCTGCGTGCCGTGGCCCGCGACTATCCCGAAGTGACCGTGGCCAACTACCACGTGGACGCGCTCGCGGCCCGCATGATTACGCATCCGGAAAGCCTGGACGTCGTGGTCGGCTCCAACCTATTTGCCGACATCCTCACGGACCTGGGCGCGGCCCTCCAGGGCAGCCTGGGCCTTGCCGCCAGCGCCAACCTCAACCCCACCGAACGACTGGGACCACCAATGTTTGAGCCGGTGCACGGCAGCGCTCCGGACATCGAAGGCCGCGGCAGCGCCAACCCCATCGCCGCCATCTGGACCGCCGCGCTGATGATGGAACATCTGGGCGAGCCCGCAACCGGCCAGCACATCATGCAGGCGCTCAAAAAAGTGACTGGCGAAAAGAAGGTGCGCACTCCGGACCTGGGCGGGCAAAACACCACGCAAGAATTCGCTTCAGCGGTGATCCAGCAACTCTGTTAGTCTGCCCATCTCCCCC
>JAKASH010000621.1 GCA_021828225.1 Acidobacteriota bacterium
CCCGACCCTACAGGGGGGATTTCGGCCCGGCGGTGAGGGCGCCGCCACTACAGCAAGAACTGCAGGCCGCGAGGGTCTGTGCACCAGGTGCCGGGCGATGGCTTGCGTGCTCCCCGGCCCTCATTTTTCCCGTGGAAATGTCGATATAGGGCCGGGAGGTCAACCATGAAGCGGCCGCATCTTTCAATTTTTATGTTGGAGGTTTTCCTGGCGGCGTGCGCGTCTCTCTACGCGCGTCCGACAAAGGTGCAAACCCTCACAGCGGAGCAGGCAAAGGACCACGTGGGTGAAACCGCGACGGTCTGCGGCCGGGTGTCGAGCGCGCACTACGCTTCGAGAAGCCGGGGCCGCGCAACCTTTCTGAACCTGGACCAGCCCTATCCTCATCCGATCTTCACGGTGGTCATCTGGGGCACGAACCGCGCCCGGTTCGGCCAGCCCGAGAGGCAGTACCACAACAAACACGTTTGCGTGACAGGCTTTATCAGCGTCTATCGCGGCCAGCCGGACATGACTCTCCGAACCCCGGGGCAGATCAAGGCGAAGTAAGGCACGTGGTTGGCGGCTATTGGGGCTCCTTATCGCATCCTTATCCCCAAGGTAAAGGGCTGTAAGATTAAATTCCCAGCCCGGCGGTGAGGTCCGATTTCTAGTCCGATCCGGATCGGACCATCGGACTCCAGAAAGCGGAGACACCGCTGCTACAGGAACGCCGGCGGGATAAAGCCGCGACCTTTCACTCCGAAAAAGGCGAAAGACCTTCCGACCCCAATCCAATTCGGTATAATAGTGACATTCATAATGTTTCTGACTTGGTTCCAGAGTTTGCTTTCATGACCGGAAACCGAGCCTCTTACGAAAGCCGGGCAAGACCTCACTGACTCGCCGCAAGGAGGGGAATTTGCCTCGCGCCACCAAACAGCCGGGCGGGCCACGACCAGGGCATCCGTCACGATGGACTCTGCTCTTCGGCATGGAGTGCGAACTGCCGCCGCGAGTCTGGCTGAGGCGGGTGTGGAAAGCCGTGCGCGCCGACAACTGCGAAGACCTTGCCGCCCAGATGTCCTATTTCTTTCTGATGGCCTTCTTTCCCTTTTTCATTGTGCTGGCGGCCATTGTCGGCTACCTGCCGTTCACGGGCCTCTGGCCCCAGGTGCTGACCTGGATCACTCGCGATTTCCCCATTCGCGTTCAGCCCTACGTTTTCACGACCGTCACCAACCTCACGCAGGAGTGGGGCGGCTTGCTTTCCTTCGGTCTGGCCAGCTCCATCTGGATTGCAACCCGCGGCGTGATCAGCCTGATGGACGGTTTGAACATCGCCTACAACGTGCAGGAAACGCGCAGCTTCTGGAAAAGGCGCCTGCTCTCCTGTGGCGTGATGCTGGTGTTTGCGCTCACCTTTCTAACAGCGTTCGGGCTGCTGGCGTTTGGAGGCTGGATGGGCCGCTGGCTCGGAACCCATTCCGGACTCGGGATCGCGTTCATCATGCTGTGGCACGTCCTGCGATGGGCCATTCCGCTGGTGTTGATGAATCTTGCGGTCAGCTTTGCGAATCACGTGCTGCCGAACGTTCAGCATCCCTGGCGATGGGTGACTCCGGGCAGCCTGTTTGTAGTTGCCGTGTGGTTTCCGGCTACCATCGGCTTTAACGCCTTTATCCGCCACTTCACCACGGCCGGCGCTTACGGAGCTGTGGGAACCTTCTTCGTCCTGATGTTCTGGATCTATGTGACCAACTTCATCCTTCTGGTGGCGGCGGAAATGGACTCCGAGCTGGAAAAGGCTTGCAGAACATTTCACTCCGAGAGCGCGGCAACTCGCCTGTCTGCTGCAAGCTGAGCGGAGGAATTCCAGAGCTGTTCACTTCAGGGCCTGAAGGCCCGGAAGGCAGGTGAGCCTTTCTTGATGGCGGAGCTGAAGCCCCGCCCTCCTAAGAACCCTACTTCCCTTACGGATTGAGGTAGGGCCGAAGCCGTGCCCTGACGGCTTGCCTGATCGCCCATGCCGGTTTGATACGGCGAGGCGAGGCGCGCTAACATCTTAAGGAGAAGAGGTGCAAGATGCGCGCGAGGGCTTTACGGGTGATGGCTGTTGGGGCGCTGCTGGGGCTCGTGATGTTCCCTGCGCCGCTCAAAGCCGACATCAGGCTCTATCTGAAGGACGGAAGCTACCAAAACGTCAAGAGCTACCAAGTGATCGGCGACCGCGTCCGCTACTACAGCGTGGACCGGGGCGACTGGGAAGAGATTCCCAAGTCGCTGGTGGACTTTGCCGCTACGGAGCGCGCCGAAGCGGAAAAGAAAGTTGAGCAGACCAAGCAACTGAAAGCCGCCGAGGAGCTGCAAAACCAGCGCTTTGAGACGCCAACTTACACCGGGTACCAGATCAAGCCCGGCGTCCGCCTGCCCGGCGATTCCGGCGTCTACGCCTTTGACGGGTCGCGCGTGATTCAGATGATCCAGGATCCGGGCAAGGTGGTCACGGACAAGAAGCGCATCGCGCTGATCATGGTGATGCCCGGTCCGCTGATCAAAAAACAGGCGCTCGTGGTTCTTCCCGGCGCGAAGGCCGCCGTCCGCATTACTGTGGCGCAGCCGACTTTCTACATTCAGGGTAGCGACAACTGGGCCCAGCAGGCCCAACTGCTACCGCTGGTTCAGAAGAAGGACTCGCGGGTGGTGGAGAAGATTCAGTCCGGAATCGGCATGGGGAAGTCGGGCGAACTGAGAAAGGATCTGCCGCTCGAACGTAAGCGCCTGGCCGCCGGCGTCTACCAACTCAGGCCTCTCCAGCCCCTTGAATCCGGCGAATATGCCCTCGGCGAACTCATCAACCAGAAACTCAATATCGACGTCTGGGATTTCGGCATCGACCTGCCGGGATCAAAGTAAAAAGGAGTGCCGCGCAGTTGTAGCGGCGCTGTCCTCAGCGCCGTGATCTGCGACAACAACTGCAACCGCCGGTGAGGACACCGGCGCTACAAGATGGCTATGCGCTCAGTTTTTCGGAGATTGACTTTGCCTAGAT
>JAKASH010000622.1 GCA_021828225.1 Acidobacteriota bacterium
CTATCTCTGCGCTGGCTACAAAATGTTTTTCAAACACATCGATCCGTACATGAAGTTCATGGCCGCGGAACTGCAGCAGGGCAGGGCACCCGCGAATGTGATGGGTTGGACGCGAATGAGGGATTTGGAAGCTGCAAGCAAGGCGCAGCCCGGAAGAAACGATCCGTGTCCTTGCGGCAGCGGCAGGAAATATAAGAAGTGCTGCGGATCATCCAATCGCACCGTGTAACCCACCGCACTGAATGTCCGGCGGAGGATATCCCTGGGCCTTATTCTGATGCCCCTTGCGCGGCCCGCACTCGCCAATTCACGAAGAATCCGGACTTGCTTTTAGAAACGCCAGCCCTCGCGCACGCGAACCTTGAAGTCCTGCCGCCTGTCATTGACGATTTGAAATGCCTCGACTTTGATCTTGTAAAGCTTGCCATCCGGCGGGACCTGCGGTGAATAGACCATCCGGTACTGAAACTCGATGTCCTGGATGACTCCTCTCATGACATCCCGGAAGGCACCTTCGAACTTTGGAAACCAAGCTTCTCCTCCGCTCTTACTGGCGACATAATTCAAAAAATTCTCAGACTGCAGGAGGTTCATGCGGTTGCTGTTTGAGAGGTAAGGTTCGTATCTGCCTCGCAGGAGAGATCCTGTGGCCACGCAATAGATCACGACGTTGGTTGACTGCAGCTTCCTGAAGACGTCGTCCATGGTATGGCTGCTGAAAGTATCGAGGCCCGAGCCAATGAAGATCAGCACCCGCCGTCCCTTTACCCCGCCCATCCGCTCAAGCATTTTATGGATGGCGTCATAGGTGTTGATTTCTCTCCACATGGGTTGTCCCAGGCTGTAGAAGGTTTGGAGGATCTGTCCCTGCTGTTTGGTGAAGTCCACCTCGACCTTGCTATCATTTGAGAACGTTGCAAGGCCGTACCAATTGCCCTCGGGAGCGACGTTCATGAAGCCTTGCATGGCGTAGGCGATGTCCTCAAAGTACAGCCAGGAGCTTGAACTGTATTCCACGAGCAGTGCAATGGTTACAGGTTTTTCGGGCTCTTCCAGCCTGAACGGGCGGGCCTTGCCGTTTTCGTACAAGCGGAAGTTTGTTGCCGGCAGTCCTTGGATCAGTCTCCCATCCGTCTCGACCGTCACGTAGAGGGAAACCGATTGCGGCACAGGTTCGGACTTCTGCGCGGGCAATGTCCCGTTTGCTGCTACGAGAAGAAAGGCCGTGAGGACGAAGACCGATGCGGTTCGAGCCGATCCCGTCCTCTGTTTCTTGTCGCCACCGATTGAGCACATGTTGATCAACTCCTTTCACAGGCTTGTGTCCCGACGATGGGACGGCATGGGGCCGGTATTTGTGCATCTTTCTTCGGGCGGGCTCTTTCTATTTCTGCCTCTGTTCCGGTGACTACTTTTGCTTCATTTATTTATCGGTTCTTATCCACGAACGTGGCATCTTTTGGGTCCCTTCTACGAATATTATAGCCTGAGATTGTGCTGGCAAATGTGTTTATAGCGTGCCTCTTTCCGGAGGTTCGTTCAGTGTCCGAGGGGGTCAGCAATCGCTCCTGGAGGGTGATAGGCCAGCAGTTTCCGGGTGACTTCTATTCCTCTCGACCCGGCCAAAAGCTTCTCAATAGATAATAATTAATGTAAGAATCTCTGATGAGTCACTGCCGTGCCATAAAAGTTATTGACTGGAATCGGGCAGGCTGAAGGCATCTTGCGCAAATCTGAATTTTGATGCAAAATGTTGGGTTCGCCTCTGGAGCCACTGTCTGTTCGTAGTGGGGCACTTCACATGGTGCGATTCATAGCCATGTGAAATTCCATGAAACCTATTCGATCCTTAAAGCATCGAAAAGTTTTTAGTGGCTCACTTGAGTTGGGGACTCATGCACTCAATCTACTCGTGGCCTTCTGAATTAGGAGGCTGCACCGGTGCAAGCCTGTCGCTTCGAGCGGCCAGCATCTGAATCGCTTGCCAGACCGCAGAACAGTGGGGCCCTTGCAACGACGACACCTCTTCAAGCCGGGGATACAGGAACCGGCTGCGTCTTTGCTATCTGCAAAGAGCTTGTCGGTTCAACCGCGAAGCTGCCGCGAACCTTCTGGGGAAGGTTCAAGGCTGGCCGAAGAAAGTAGAAAATCCCTCAGGCTTGTCATACAGGGGAAGCAACCGCAGGTACTTGTGGGGCGAAGTTAAGAAACCACAGGGGTTCCGAAGACCTTAATCGCCGTATGAGACCGTTCCGCTGGACGTTGTGAGCGGTCGCTCAGGTTTGTTGACGCGACTCTGACTAAACGATGTTTAAGAACTCTGTTTTTTCTCCGGTTTCTCCACAGGCGCTCTCCATAACGCACCTGACCTTGATTGTTGGCATCGTGATCATGGCCATCCTGGTTTTGATCACAGTATTGGTCCTATATGCCGTGGTCAAGTTTCGGCGCTGTTCGGGAGCACCCGAACCCCGGCAGGTGTTTGGAAATTCGCGGGTCGAGATGGCGTGGACGATCGGAGCCTTGGCCACAGTGACCCTCCTCACGGTTCTTACGATTCGGACCATGTACCGTTCAAACCCTTCTCCTGCGCCGGGTGAAAAACCCAACCTTGTGGTCATTGCTCACCAATGGTGGTGGGAAGCTCGATACCCCCAATCCGGCGTGGTCACTGCCAACGAGATCCACATCCCTGTGGGCAAGGGTTGGCTGGTTCTGTTGAAATCCGCCGACGTCGACCACGACTGGTGGGTGCCGGATCTGGGTCCCAAGATGGATGCTATTCCCGGCCACCCCAATCACTTCTGGATTCAGGCGGACAAGGCCGGAACTTACCTGGGGACTTGCGCCGAGTACTGTGGTGCCGAGCACGCCTGGATGCGGATTCGCGTGATTGCGCAGCCTGAAGCGGAATTCAAAGCGTGGGAGCAGCACCAGCTTGAAGTTCCACCCAAGCCAACCTCGGGGGCCGCGCTGGCAGGGAGCAATCTTTTCGATCAACTCACCTGTGTCGACTGCCATGCGGTAGA
>JAKASH010000007.1 GCA_021828225.1 Acidobacteriota bacterium
AAACTTCAAACCCTCGCGCCCGTTTTCGCTGCAATACTTTGCCAGGAAATGTTCCACGAGAAGCGGAATATCTTCCTTGCGATCGCGAAGCGGCGGCAGGTTCACGGTAATAACGTTGAGCCGGTAGTAGAGGTCATCCCGGAACTTGTTGGCCTGCACCATCTTTCTCAAGTCCGTGTTGGTGGCGGCCAGGATTCGAACGTCCACCTTAATGTTCTCCGTGCCGCCCAGCCGCATGAACTCGCGCTCCTGGATCACCCTCAGGAGCTTGGCTTGCGTATCCACGCCGATTGTTCCGATTTCGTCGAAGAAGATGGTGCCCTGGTCCGCCACCTCGAAGAGTCCTCTCTTCGTGGCAATGGCCGAAGTGAACGCTCCTTTCACGTGCCCGAAAAGAGTGCTCTCGAGCAGGTCTACCGGCATCGAGCCTGTGTTGACCGGGACAAACGGCTTGTCGGCACGCGGGCTGGTGGCATGGATCGTCTTGGCCACCAGTTCCTTGCCCGTCCCGCTCTCGCCGGTAATCAACACCGTCGCCCGGCTTGGAGCAACCTGAGTTATCAGGTCATAGACCCGTTGCATGCGATCGCTCTTGCCGATGATGTTGGGCAGGCCAAACCGCTTGAGGGCGCGCCGCAGCAGGACGTTTTCCACTCGCAACCGCGAGCGGTCAAGCAGGTTGCGAATTTCGAGAAGCAGCTTGTCGTTGTCCCACGGCTTGGTAACGTAACTTTCCGCGCCTTCCCGGGAAGCCTGAAAGGCGACCTGGCTGGAATCGTAAGCGGTGATCATGATCACCGGCGTTTCGGGCGAGTCCCTCTTGATCGACCGCAGCACGTCGATGCCGTTCGAGTCAGGAAGGCTGATGTCGAGCAAGACAAGGTCGAAGGGTTCCTTGTCGAGCTTTTTCAAACCCTCCGCAGCCGTGGACGCCGTATCCGTCTGATAGCCATCGCTTTTCAAGAGCTCATCAAGGCTCTCAAGGACATCGGCTTCGTCGTCAACGATAAGGATGGAACCCGTTCTAGAGGGCATTGACCGGTTTCCTGGTGGCGGGGAATTCAAGGCGGAACGATGCTCCGCGGCCGACTGAACTGTCGACGTAGATCTTTCCGGAGTGTTCCCGGATAATGCCGTAACTCACCGCCAGGCCAAGTCCCGTACCGCGGTTGGTCGTTTTCGTCGTGAAGAAGGGGTCAAAGATCTTGCGGAGATGTTCTGGGGAAATACCTATACCGTTGTCGGAGATTTCAACACAGACCATGGAATCGACAGCGCTGGTGGCAACGGTCAAATCCCCGCCGTAAGGCATCGCATCGCGGGCGTTCATCACCAGGTTCATGAAGACCTGTTGCAACTTGCCGGCGTTCCCATGGATTGTCGGGAGGTCTGAATCAAGATGGGTCTCGACGCTGATCTTCGCAGCTCGCAGCATCGGAGCCACCAGCGTGAGAGTCTCCTGGATGATCTTGTTCAGCTCCAGATCAACGTGTTCACTCCCGCTGACACGGGAGAATTTCAGCAGGTTATTAATGATTTCTGAAGCCCGGAACCCCTGCTTGACAACTCTATCCAGGACGCGCGAGTGAGGGTCATCCGAGGGAAGCTGTCTCATCAGCATCTGGAGTTGCGAGGTGATCACGGCCAGCGGCGTGTTGACCTCATGGGCGACTCCGGCCGCAAGAACTCCGATCGACGAAAGCTTTTCCGCCTGAACCAGTTGGTCTTCCAGCTCAACACGCTCGGTGAGATCATTCATAATCAGCAAACGCCCGATGACATAATCGTTCTTCCCCAGCAGCGGCACCGTCGAGAGATTCACGATCAGCGAACGCCCCTTTGCATTATTCAAACTGAACTTGTAAAGATTTAATGACCGGTAGGGCTCGGTATGCTGGGGCAATTGGGCAATCAGTTCCGGCGGGAAGACCTCTGTCAGGCGCTTTCCTTCGGCCTCCGCACTGGGAATTCCGTAAAGTCTTTCCATCGAAGAATTCCAGGACTCAATTCGCTGCTCCGGATTCCACGCAACGATCCCGGCATCAATGGACTCGATGATATTTTCGCTGAAATCCTTTAGAGCCTGGTATTCAAGAGCCTTGCGCTCGAGAGATTCATACAGCCGGGCGCTTTCAACTGCCATAGCAACGTATCCCGAAACCGTTCGCAGCAGGTCGACGTCTTCGCTGGAGAGGAAATCATCGTCCTTCGTCTTCCCCAGCGCCAGGTATCCCAGCGTGATTCCCTTGACCCTCAAGGGCAGGTAGTAGTGCAGCCCCAGTCTTTCAATGGTCAACTGGGCGCTGGGTGTGAAATCAGCAGGGTGCTTGATGCTTTCAAAGAAAAGGTAACCCTTTCCCGCTTCAATCTGCGTGGGATCAAGAAAACTCAAGTCGAGCTGGTCGGCAAACGTGAGTCCCCGGGATTTGGCCAGGTAGGGTTCGCCTGAACTGGACATGAGAAACGCAGCCACTCGGTCCACGTCCAGCGTTTCCGCCAGGCGCTCAACCGTTTGGTCCAACAGAGAATCCACGTGAACTTCGGAACCAAGGTCACGAGCATAGTCCAGCAAGGTACTTCGGTAGTCATAGCGTTCGCGGTTGAAAAACCGGTCCAGCCGCACCTGAATCCAGGTCACTATGGGCTGGAACAATAAAGCTGTGACCACAATCGCGAGTAACCATCCACCCTGGCTGGTGATCAGCTCGTTGTTACGGAAAAAGTCGGCAAAGAGGAATACCACCCCGAAGTAAAATCCTATGATCGCAGCCGTCGCCAGGGTGTAGGCGATTCCACGGCGGAAGATCATATCCACATCCATCAGCCGGTAGCGCACAATCGCGTAGCCAAACGTGAGCGGCAGCAGTACCAGCGAAAGGACAGAAAGCTTCATCCACTCCGCCGGGATAAATCCCATGCCCAGGAAATAAGGAACAGCATAAAGCGCCACGAAGGGAACCACGGCGACCGCCGACCCTCGAGTGACCCACTTCAATTGCTGCTTTGCCAGCGGCGATCGCGCCCGGCGATAGGAACGGAAGAGGAAGAAAACCCCGGCCGCAAAATAAACAGCAAGATGGCCCATCTCAAGGCTGTCAAGCAGCCAGCGAATGGAAAGCATCGGCAGGGGCATGCTTACAAATCCCGCCATAATGAGCCCGTGCACTGCCAGGAGAACTGCGGCGGGCGCGTAGAGAGCTGGAATTACGTATGGTCTCCGGCGGACAAAATCGGGCCTCTCGGGAAAAGTCAGACAAAAATGCAGAAAAATAGCGGGCTGAAGCAGCAGCGCCGCGACATTGAGCCAGTAGATGGTCGAGTCGAAAAGGTTCAGCTTCCCCGTGTAAGAGAAGCAGTAGAGGACAAACGACACAAGGCAGAAGAGATAGAAGTGGAGCGATTTCGCGGCCGACCAGCGGCGGAGAAAAACAAATGCTCCTATGATCAGGTAAAGAAGCCCGACCACCTCAAGATAATCGTGAAGGGACCGGGAAGTGTCCTGGGGAGCGAGAATGACGGTGGTCGCGTAGGATTCTCCCCCACGAACCAGGTCATACGTGGCGCGTGACCATACGCCGATTTCAAAAATGTCGCGTTCAGCTTCAACAGTTGTCTTAACCGGGTGGCCATCGATCGACTTGAGGATATCTCCGGCGAGAATGCCCGCCCGCTGTCCGGGCGAATCCGGCGTCACGCTCCATGCCTTCAGACCCTGTGGCGCCGTCACCCATGAAACGCCGTCGGTTGGAAGCTGGTACATTCTCCTTTGCTGAAAGTTGATGACGGCAAAAATAACAAGCGTCACGCTCACTATCGCAAGCAGAAGGGTCAAGAAGCGATATGGAGCCCGAATGCTCATTACGCTTTCGCTATCCCGGAATAAAGCAAGTACTTAGCAAAAAAGTGTAGCAAGTTTCGTTCCTTGTCGAAATCTCCGGCTTCATCGTGCTTTTTCGCGTATCTTGTGTATGTTTTAGCGATACATCCCAGGTTGCTCAGATTCCAATTATATGACATATGGAATATCCTATATGATAAACAGAAGAATCTCGGTTTCTGTGCAACCCTCTGCCCTCATGCCTGAGGAGCAATAAACTCAGGATTTACACGTCTGTACTACCCTAAGCGGTACGCAGAGGAGATCCCGGCCAAGATCTCAAAACTGGACAGCAAACCCACCGCGGATGGTTCGATAACCTGGGGTAAGCGAGATGGAGCTGCCACTTGCCCCGGGCAGCGCGAAGGAACCCTGTCCCAGCAAGTTCCTGAAATCGGCTATAGCCACAATCTGTATGGGCAGCATGTCAATCCTGGGAAGAGGCTGGCGAATCTGCAGACCCCAAAAAGGCTGAAAGTCCATCCGGGCCTGTCCGTAGGGATCAACAATGGTTATGCGCCCGGCGGGAATCCAGCTATAGCTGGTGACAACCCGGGTTTTCAAACGCGGAAGAACAGTTGAAAACTTGCCTGAGACGGATTGCGTAAATTCCGCGCGCAGAAAATCGGGCAAATTTGCCGGATTGAGAGCGATGTTGCTGCCGGCGCCCCCAGGCGAGTGAGCGGTTAACGCGCTGCCGAACGCATACATGATGCCAACTTCCGTGCGCCGGCCAAGGCCTTTCGCATAAGCAATGTGCCCTCCGGAGGAACCATAATTCCCCACGTTCAGCATCGCTCTGTTCCCCACGGAGCTGACAAACACGTTACCTGCCGCTGACAAATTTTGCAGGTCCCGGGCACTTCCCATTCCCCAGACGGCCACATCCTGAAATGCGTCGTGATATGCCGCAAATTCGATCTGGGATCCCGCACCGAGGCTCCGGTCCAGGCGGATTTCAGCATGCTTGGCATTTTCGAGCCGAGGGCGAAAATTACGCAAGGT
Source organism: Acidobacteriota bacterium (assembly GCA_021828225.1). Next base: position 4,883 of record JAKASH010000007.1, read on the forward strand.
AACACGCGGAAAGGCATTGAGCTCACCAACGCGGTGAAGGAGCGTACCCGGCTGATCCCTGCCCGCCGCACCGTAACTCAGATTCAAAACCGTGGAGCGATCGAGCCTGTAGGCGAGGCTGACCTGCGGCTGCATGGTGCCTGTGTCCTGGAATGAATCCAGATATCTCATCTCAAAGCCCGCCGTCAGCGTTAGCGCATCAGAAAGCTGGCGGGTCTGCGTGTAGCGCAGCACCATCCCTCGGGAAATCGCAGCGCCATGTCCAACCGATGAAGAAACAGGAAAACCATTTCCATCCAGGCTCAACTGGTGAACCGCAAGCGTAATCTCCTCGTCATCCTTCGTCAGGAGACCCCTCCGGTAGTCAGCAATAATCGACGACCCATCAAAGTTACTTCTGCTGACGGAACCCGCCACTAAGACGTCGGAGTTCTCGTCCAAAGGATGCAGGTAAGCAAAGACAGTTGCCGTTCCGGGATCTTCGGAAAGCCCGTCGGTTCCCCCCGTTTCGGGCATCATTGCAACCAGCCGCTGCGCCGGAAGTGGAGTGTGCCCGGCAGCCGGTTTATGGGAGTGCCCGGCTGTCCGGTAGCGGAGAATTGGACGGGTAGAGGCGGACGTGCGCAGAATCCATTTCCATTCGTGTCCCCACGCGCGGAGGTCGCGTGTCGGGCGCCGCCAGCGGATGCCGGAAAGAATATCGCCCAGAGCGAAAGTTTCCCGCGTCGTCATCCCTGGCTTGACTTGAACCCCGTTCCGGAATATGGGCAACCTTGCAGGTGAGATCACTTGCAGCGAATACCAGCCGGGGGTTACGCGGCCAATCGTGAAATTGCCCTGGGCGTCCGTGAAAACACGGTTGATGGAGCCTTCCAGCAGACCTTGCGACGCGTCAACCCCTGGGCCGGTCAGCAGGACCGTTGCGCCCATCAAAGGATGTCCGTCTGTGTCGGTAACCTTACCCGACACCCGGCCGTACTCAGCGCCAAAGCCCTGACTAGCTGCTAATACAATGCAGAAGAGAACTCCGGCCGAGAGTAATTCCGTGCGCAACCTGGGATTATTGGAGCGCCGCATTATGCCTCGATCAAAGTTTTTCGAAGATACTCACCCAGGCGATCGACTCGTAGTCAACGCCCGATTCATTGCTGAACCTGGAAACTAGCCGTTCGAGTATCCGACTGATGTTTGACGTTGTCCGTGATCTTGATTTGCACGGTATATTTCCCAGGTGGCAGCAGCTTGACCGGCATCGTCTTTTCCAGTGTCACTTGCTCGGAAGCGTCCTTGATGCTGGCTGCGGACTGCGTCTGGTTCAAAATTGCCTTACCATCCTTGAGGATCTGATAGTTAATATCCGCCGAGGGGCGGTGCGTCTTGGGATCAAGCCCCAAATTGTATACCTGCATGTAAATACCAAGATTTTGGCTCGGTGTAAAGACTTTATTAACGTTGGGACGCACCTTCGTTCCGCCGATAACAAAAGGTCCCGAACCCACCTCAGTCGACGGCAGCGGCTGGATCAGATCGGCCAGGATCAGTGAACTGGTGCTCAGCTTTTCATTGCCGAACTGCGGGACGATAATCCCCAGGTTCTCCGATCCCATGTGGCCACTGTGATCATCCTTAACCACAATGCTGAGCTTATAACGCCCGGGTGGCAAATATATCGGCCGCTGGTAGACTTCCTTCTGATTAACGTAGTCCTGGAAATCATGCTGCGGGACATCCGCCGAAACGCCCTGTTCAAAAGTTGTGGCAATCTGCCCGCCTATCGTCGTGAGCTGCCCATAGACGTCCAGGACGGCGTGCATCACTCCATTCTTGTTTTCAAATTGCAGCTCGCGGTTCGGAATCTGAATGGTAATCGGGGTCAGCACCGTGTCATCCGTGATCTTGATATAGTCAACACGCACACTGAAGGGCAGTAGCTGCGCTGTCACCGTCGAAGTAACCATCGACCTCAGGTCTTTAAACTGTATGGCCGGAGGCTGGAAGATTTTCGCGTACATGTCCAGCCGGTTAAATTCATCGTATTGCGCCCCCATAATATTGGAGGTCACCATTGATCCGGTGCCGCCCCCACTGCTGCTGCCTGAATTCAACTGGCTGGGGTTAATCACCAGATTCGGGTTCCAGACGGGCCCGATGGAAACCCCTCCCTGGCATCCCGTCGTGTCGCCGGGAACTTCCGCCATCGCATCTTTCTCGCAAGGGTTCATCGTAAGCTGATATTCGCCGGTCATTGTGGGGTCAACAAACTCAAGCACCACGTTCTCGCCAATCCCCGGGATGTAATGGTAGGTCCAGTCCTCAAAGGGATACGTCGTCATCGTATTGGAAGCGCCGGGACCTGAATAGGGGAGTTCATTGGGGTTCGCCACGTAAGTCCCGCCGCTCGGATGCGATTCAATCTCGTCCGGAGGACCGTACATGATGTAGATCCTCCCGCGGTCCGTCCGCCATCCGGGAATGCCGGAAGCGAAGTGCTCGTTCGCGTAAGCAACACGGCGGTAAAACTCTTCCTTAAAGGTGTTTTCGGGAGAGCCAGGACTGGGATTGCGCCTCCTCCAGAATTCTTCGATAAATTGGTCACGCTCCTCGTCGGTGGTGAGCTTTTTGAATGCAGCTCGCTCCTGAGGCGTGATGATGTAGGAAATCGGCCCATTAATCCACTTCTTATACGGGCTCTCCATTTCCTTTTGGATAGCCTTCTGGCGACGGCGTTCTTCCTTGGTGAGCTTCTTCTCGTTGTCCTTTTCCATGTCCTTGCGGGCAAAGACCGGCAGCGCACAGGCTCCTAATAAGCCTGCTGCAACCAGGATCATCGATATCCACCGGATGGTATGATTGCGTTTCAGAGAACTATCTACCCCTGTCCCCAACAACTGGGCTCCTCCTTCTCCACCTGGGAGAATTGCTAAATCAAATTGTATTTTTCGAAAATGATAAAGTCAACTGATTCCCTGCGTAGAGTTCATCTTGACGTGTCGCTTGCCTGTCGATTCTAATGATGTCGTTTCGCGCCGAATGGTGGCCCACAGATCAGTCCATCTTCAAAACAATTTGGAGCGAAATCCATGGAAACTCTCAACGGCACCGGCCCACCTCCCTCAACCTCTCTCCTGTTTGACAATCTGTTTATTCCTGCGCTGACACGTTGTACAATAGCCATAAGACAAATTTCGCCCGGAATCTGTAGAAACCGGCAAGGTCCTGGCGGGAAACGCCAGGATGTTCACCATGAATGGAGTAGTGGAACCTTTCCCGCTGCCCGTACGTATTATACTTGTATTGATAAATCTCATCCCTTCGGTTTTCGGTTGTTTCAGGATAATTGGCACAACTGCCATGGTAGCTGGATTCGCCCCCGATCTCAATACGGGAGAGGATTGAGAAGGTTACAATGGGTCAAACTACAGAGGTCAAAATAGGGCAAATCAACCATATTCCACCAGAAGAGGGAGGCAGTGCAGTTCGCTCGCCCCACGGCAGGCGAGCAAAACAGGGCCTTTCCCGCAAGAAGAAGGTATGGCTTCTCATTCTGGGGGTAGTGGTTTTGGCAGGCCTGGTGGTCGGCGGGATTGCATGGAGCCACCGTGGCCTGATAACTGTTCAAACCGCTAAAGTCACGCGACAGAACCTGTCCGCGATCGTGACCGCCTCAGGCGAAATCAAACCCCCGCCGAACATGTTCGCCACGGTCAACGCCAACTCCTTTGGTAAGATCACAGAAATTCTCGTCAAGGAGGGCGATCACGTCAAGAAAGGGCAACTCCTCATGCGGACTGAAGATGTCCAGCAGGAGGCTGATGTGCACGCCCAGCAGGCGGCCCTGAGTTCCGCTCGTGCAGACTCAGAAGTTCAGCAGGCGGCCGTCCAATCTGCCTCGGCAAACCTTCAGACCGCCCAGGCGAATCTGAGTCAGGCGCAAGCGAAACTCAAGCAGTCAAAGGACGACTTTGCGCGCGCGCAGCAGATGTTCAAGGAAGAATTGATCGCCCGGCAGGTGTTCGATCAGGACCTCAGTAATTATCAGGTGGCAGAGGCGGCGGCTGACTCTTCCAAGGCGCAGGTCGAACAAGCCAGGGCGCAGCTTCAGCAAGCGACTTTTAACCGCGATATGGCGCATGCGCGAGTCCTGCAGGCTCAGGCGCAGCTTATCGGCGTGGAAAATGCGCGCGACCAGACCATCTACAACGCGCCTTTTGACGGCGTGATCACTTCACTGCCGGTTCATGTTGGGGAAAATGTGGTTCCGGGCATTCAGAACCAGGTAGGAAGCGTGCTCTTCCAGGTTTCAAATCTCTCGGTTATCAACGCCGTGGTTAACGTAGACGAATCCGACATACTGAGCGTCAAATACGACCAGCCGGCGGAAGTTTCCATTGATGCAGTTCCCGACAAGAAATTCAAGGGTCGCGTGACAGAAATCGGAATGAGCGCCGTCAGTTCCACCTCCGGCCAGACTACCAGCAGTTCGAGTTCCGTCAACACCGGTGAAGCCAAGGACTTCACGGTTTCTGTTACGCTTGACGATCCTCCTCCGGGCCTGCGACCCGGCCTGTCAGCAACCGCCAAAATCACGACCGCCACGCGTAAAGACGCTATTGCTATTCCGATTCAAGCTTTGACGGTTCGCGAACAGGGCGAGCTCGAAAAGGAAAAGGAAGCAAGTGCGAAAGGCAAGGCTCTGGCGGCGCAGTCGGGCACAGGGAGTCCGAGTGCCAACAGCAAGAAAGAGATTCAAGGGGTGTTCGTACTCCGGAATGGCCGGGCCATTTTCACGCCGGTCAAGACCGGAATTATGGGCACAATGAACGTCGAGGTGCTCGGCGGTCTCAAACCCGGGGAGGAAATCGTCTCGGGTAGTTACGAGGTGCTGCGCACGCTGAAGAATGACGCCAAGGTTAAGGTTGATAACAATGTTACTAACCTGGGTTCGTCCTCATCCTCATCGTCATAGGAGGACCAAGCGTCAGTTTAGAGACCGTCTTTAAGGATTCGGGACTTGACCATGGAACATTTTCCCACGATGGAATCACAACCCGACGCCTCCCAACAGTGGGAGGGCCCCTCAACGCAGGACGGCATTGTCATCCTTGCCCATGACCTGTGGAAGACCTATGACATGGAAGCGGTGAAGGTGAATGCGCTGTGCGGGATCACTTTTTCGATTGTTCGCGGAGAGTACGTTGCCATTATGGGCCCTTCCGGGTCAGGCAAGTCCACACTGATGAATCTCATTGGCTGCCTCGACACCCCCACATCGGGCCAGTACTGGCTGAACGGCCGCCTGGTCAGCGAACTCACGGACGACGAGCTCGCTTACATCCGCAACAAGGAAATCGGCTTCGTCTTCCAGACGTTCAACCTCCTGCCCCGCGCCACCGCCCTTCACAATGTCGAGTTGCCTCTTATTTACAACGGAACCCCTCCCGAAGAGCGGCTGGACCGCGCGGAGGAGGCGCTGCGCATGGTGGAACTGGGTGACAGGATGCACCACCGGCCCAACGAACTTTCCGGAGGCCAGCGGCAGCGTGTGGCCGTTGCGCGTGCTCTGATCAACCATCCCTCGATTATCCTTGCTGACGAGCCAACAGGTAACCTGGATTCGGCCACGGGCGATGAGATCATGAACCTTTTTGACCGCCTCTACCATTCCGGCAACACGATTGTTCTGGTGACTCATGAGCATGACATTGCCGCCCGGGCCCATCGCATCATTCACATTCGAGACGGCAAAATCGACCGCGACGAGCAAGTGGGCTAGGGGCATCCTGCCGGCCGTGGTTCGCAGGTCCGTCCAAGTGGAGATTACGTGGGAACGGTAAACTCCCAACCAATGCTGAAGAGCGACCCGCGTCACAGGCACAGTGAACTGTTCAATGCCTGGGTAACGGCGCGCGAGGCCTTCTGGATCGCCATTGAGGCGTTAACCTCGCACAAGCTCCGTTCCTTTCTGACCCTGCTCGGCGTGGTCATTGCCACCACCACCCTGATTGTGGTCATGTCCGTCATCAACGGCATGAACCTTTACATCGCTGATCACATTGCCAACCTGGGCACCAACACCTTCATCCTGAGCCAGTTCAAGTGGGCTCAGGGCTACGAAGCCTGGTTGAAGGCGCGGCAGCGCAACCGGCCTATTCGCATGGAGGATTACAGGTTCCTGAAGGAATACGTGCATGGCTACAAGGCCATCGGCGCGACGGCCGGATACGGTAATCGCACCGCAAAATACGAAGGCCACATTCTCTATGACGTTTCGCTGACGGGCGTAACGCCCAGCATGATCGATATCGGCCAGCAGAAAGTTGCTTATGGCCGGTATATTACGGAATCCGACTACATCCATGGCGCTCCGGTTTGCTTCATCGGGCAGGACCTGGTCGACAAGTTCTTCCCCAATGTCGACCCGATTGGCAAAGAAGTGCGAGTTGACGGCCGCTCGTTGCGGGTGATCGGCGTCGCAGAAAAAATCGGAACGACCTTCGGGCAAAGCCAGGACAATTTTGTCCAGATCCCCCTCACCACTTTTCAGAGGCTTTATTTCGCCCGGCCCAGTCTCAATATCAGTGTTCAGGCCTGGGCTTCGGCGCAAATGCTGCCGCTCGAGGATGAGGTGCGGTCCATGATGCGCGTCCGGCGCCACCTGCAGTTTAACGAAGAAGATACCTTTGGCATCAACGCCTCGGAAACCATCATGAGCTTGTGGAAAAGACTGACAAGTACGATCTTTGCGGTCACCATTGGCGTGGTCGCCGTCTTCATGGTGGTGGGCGGAATCGTGATTATGAACATCATGCTGGCCAGCGTCACGGATCGCACCCATGAAATCGGCATCCGTAAGTCGCTCGGTGCGCGCCGGCGCGATATCCTGACGCAATTCATCATCGAATCCGCCGTGATGGCGGGCGCGGGCGGACTGATCGGTGTCGTGCTCGCAATGTTGATCAGCCTGATTGTGCAGAAGTACTTTACTTCCACGGTTCCACTCAGTGCCATCATTGTGGGGCTCGCGCTGTCGACCGTTGTCGGACTTTTCTTCGGCATCTATCCCGCCAGCAAGGCCGCCAGGCTCGACCCCATCGAAGCCCTGCGGGCGGAAGGCTGAGCATGCTGAAAGACCTCCGCAACATCCGTGAAAATCTGCTGCTGGCGCTCGACACGCTCCGCACCCACAAGTTCCGTTCCTTCCTCACGATTCTGGGCGTTTTGATCGGGACAACCACGGTTATCGGCGTAGCCTCCATCATTACCGGACTCAACAACCAGCTTGTCCAGACCGCGGAACAATACGGCTCCCGCACCATTTTCATTTACAAGTTCGAGCCCGGCATCCGATTTCACCTCACGAGGGAAGAGCGAATGCGAAAGCCGCTGAAATACGAGGATGCCGTCGCCATTCGCGATTACTGTCCCGATGTCCAGCAGGTGGCCGTTGAGATTTTTCACGATGGCCCACCTCCGGCCACCAAGTACAAGGGGCGGGATATGCTGGACGCCAACCTTCAAGGAGTTACTTCAGAAGATTTCGCCATCAACAACGCGACGTTCGTCAACGGCCGGCCCTACACAACCATCGAGGATGGCCACCGCCGCAACGTCGCAGTCATCGGCGCAGACATCGCCAAAAGGTTCTTCCAGAATGTGGACCCGATCGGGAAGGACATCACGGTAGGCAACAACGCCTTTCAGATTATCGGCGTGCTGGGCCCGAGAACACAGTTCCTGGGCGACAACGGTATTGACCGCACCATCTACATCCCGTACTGGACGTTCAGAAAGATCTATCCCGATTCGAAGGAGAACTTCATCCTGGCCATGGCCTATCCGGGCCGTATGGCCGAGGCCATGGACCAGATAACCGCCGTTCTTCGAAGGATGCGGCACGTGAAGCCCGCGCAATCCAACAATTTCGGCATGGCAACTGCATCCTCCATCATCCGGCAGTTCCACGAGATTACAGGGACCGTCGCCCTGGCGCTGGTGGTGCTTTCCTCGATCGGCTTGCTGGTGGGTGGAATCGGCGTCATGAACATCATGCTGGTATCCGTCACCGAGCGCACACGCGAAATTGGTGTTCGAAAGGCGATCGGGGCTCGCAGGCAGGATATTACCTGGCAATTTTTGCTGGAAGCGATGACCTTGACCGGGGCGGGCGGAATAATGGGGATTCTGGTGGGTTATTTCGTGAGTTTTGCCATCCGGATCGTCTTTCCTAGCATCCCTTCCAGCGTCCCTCTGTGGTCAGTCGTACTCGGATTCCTGGTTTCAATCAGTATCGGCTTGTTCTTTGGAATGTGGCCTGCCATGAAGGCTTCGCGCCTGGACCCCATCGTCGCTCTTCACCACGAATAAGTCCCGAACCTCCTCGAACAGCGAATGCGCCGTAGTCCCTCATTTTGAGGCGCGTGCGGCGTCTTGCTTCTCGAAAAGCGCCTTCAGGCTTTCAATATAGGGTTCACGCGCAATGCCGCGCTCGGTAATGAGGGCCGTCACGTAACGGTGCGGGGTCACATCAAAGGCGGGATGGCGGGCGGCGACATTTTCCGGCGCGGTCGGGATTCCCCTCCAGTGAGTGACTTCCTCGGGCGATCGCTCTTCAATCGGGATTTCATCTCCTGAGGCAAGGCTCAGATCGATGGTTGAGAGCGGAGCGGCGACGTAAAACGGAATCTGGTTCTCATGTGCCAGCACGGCCACTGTGTAAGTGCCAATCTTATTGGCCACATCGCCATTCGCGGCAATCCTGTCCGCACCCACAATCACCGCCTGGATTTTCGATTGTTTCATGAAGTGTCCGGCCATGTTGTCGGTAATCACCGTGACCGGAATGCCGTCCTTGGCCAGTTCCCACGCTGTCAGCCTCGCGCCCTGAAGAAAGGGCCGGGTTTCATCCGCGAACACGCTGATTTTTTTCCCTTCCGACACTGCGGCTCTGATCACTCCCAGCGCCGTCCCGTAGCCTCCGGTGGCGAGCGCGCCGGCATTGCAATGCGTCAGAACGGTTGAAGAATCCTGAAGCAGCGTTGCGCCGTACTTCCCCATCGCCTCATTCACAGCGATATCTTCCGCCAGCACGCGCTGAGCTTCTTCTTCCAGCAGCGCGCCCGCCCGGGCCATCTTTTCAGCGTCGGAACCCGGGCAGGCCAGCGCCTTTTCAAATGTCGCACGCATCCGCTTGACCGCCCAGAAGAGGTTGACGGCGGTCGGCCGGGTGGTGGAAATGGTTTCGGCGATGGTTTCGAACTCGCTCCGCAGTTCCGCAACACTTTGGGCGCGCGAATTCTTTACCCCCAGCGCCATGCCCATCGCAGCCGCCACGCCGATAGCCGGCGCGCCGCGAATCACCATGGAACGGATCGCCTCCGCGACTTCCGGGTAGGTCCGGTAGGTCTGGTAAACCTCCTCGCCCGGCAACAGCGTCTGGTCGATCATCCGTACGCCATCGGTGGTCCACTCAATCGTTTTGAACATCATTCCTCACCCGGTTCAAATTTTGTGCTGCAACCCAAAGTTCAAAATTATAGCAGTTCTCCGTCTCATGGGTGGCGCATAGATCGCGCCTTTTGCGATCTGTGCGTTCCCGGTGAATTTGTAGCGCAGGGCCCGCTCTCCGGCCCTGCGGGTTTTGCGAAGATTCCACCGCAAGGGCCGCAACGTTATAAGGCGAACGTTGCGCTACAAACTCCCGAACCTCTGTGTCACGTGGTTTTGATCTGTTAGTATGAGTCAAGGAGCGGAATCGCAGGGGGGCAACTATGGAAGAGAAAAAAATCAACAGAACAGACGAAGAATGGCGAAAAGCCCTGACGCCGGAACAATACCACGTCACCCGCCGCAAAGGCACTGAACCGCCATTCACCGGCGAATATTGGGACTCGCACGAAAAGGGGACTTACCGCTGTGTCTGCTGCGGAGCGGAGCTTTTCAGCTCTGACAGCAAGTTTGATTCCCACTGCGGCTGGCCGAGCTATACGGCTCCTTTGAACGAGCAGAATATTCGAGCCCAATCCGACTCAAGCCTCGGCATGATGCGCGTCGAAGTTCTTTGCACCAAATGCGATGCCCATCTCGGCCACGTTTTCCCGGACGGGCCCGCACCCACCGGCATGCGCTATTGCATCAATTCCGCCGCACTCAAATTCGAAAAGAAACCGTAGGTTATGCAGGAAACTCTGGAAGGCGTTCCGGTAGGACGTCATCCATCCCGCCGCTCAAAGCTCAAACTCGCGCTTCACTTTCTCTGACTTCTCCAGCACCCCGCGGGCAAGGTCTCTCTTATATGCCGCCAACTTCTGGGCCAGCGCGGAATCCGACGTTGCAATAATCTGAACAGCCAGGATGGCCGCGTTGACTGCTCCGGACTTCCCGATGGCCACGCAGGCCACCGGCACGCCGCCGGGCATTTGCACGGTTGAAAGCAGCGAGTCCAGCCCTTGCAGGGAGGTGGTCGGCATGGGCACTCCGATCACCGGCAGCGTGGTTTCCGCGGCCACCACTCCCGCCAGGTGCGCCGCTCCTCCTGCGCCGACGATGATCGCTTTCAGTCCCCGCTCAATGGCCGTGCGGGCGTATTCCGACGTCCGCGCCGGCGACCGGTGCGCCGAGGTGATGTCGATCTCAAACGGCACGCCGAACTTCTTCAGGGTTGCCGCCGCCTCTTTCATCACCGGGAGATCGGTGTCGCTCCCCATGATGATCCCGACTAATGCTTCTCCTTTTTCAGCCATTCTTTTCTCCCCTGTGGATTGTCGCTGCAGGACTGGCGTTCGCTTGCCTTCGCCGCATCTACGATAGAGGCGAGTTTTCCGCCTGCTTGTCTGGGAGGTGAATTTCGCGGTTCATTTTGAGCCGCCGCAACCCTTTTGCCCCGATGTCGCGCCGGTAATGCATTCCTTCAAAATGGACCTTGCCCACAGCAGCGTATGCCTTGTCGATTGCCGACGGCAAATCTTCGCCGATTGCTGTCACGCCCAGGACTCGTCCACCCGATGTGAGCAATTGCCTTTCACGAAACACCGTCCCCGCATGAAAGATTTTCACTCCGCCGCGCGATTCCGCAGCCTCGATTCCCGTGATCACCTTGCCGGTTTCGCTCTTGCCTGGATAGCCCTTTGAGGTCAGAACAACGCACACCGTAGGATTCGGACTCCAGCGGGCTCCAACCGCTGCCAACTGTCCGTCCAGCGACGCCATCAGGAGTTCAAACAGGTCGGAGCGCAACCTCATCATGATGGGCTGGGTTTCCGGGTCGCCCAGGCGCACGTTATATTCCAGCACTTTGGGACCTTCCAAGGTCAACATCAGGCCGCAGTAAAGGAATCCGCGGTACGGCATACCTTCAGCCGACATGCCCGCCAGCGTAGGCTCAATAATCCTGCGAAGGATGTCCTGGCGCAACCGATCCCCAAGAATTGTATCGTCGCTATAGGCGCCCATGCCTCCCGTGTTGGGCCCGAGGTCGTCGTCGAACACCGCCTTGTGATCCTGGGTGGGAACCAGCGGCAATGAACCCCGCACTCCGGCCAGAACGATAAAGGATACCTCTTCGCCCACCAGGCATTCTTCGATCACCACCCGGTCGCCGGCCCCGCCCAGGGCTTTCTGAACCATGAAGTCATCCAGGGCTTTTTCGGCCTCCTCGCGGGTTCGGGCCACCACCACACCTTTACCCGCCGCAAGACCGTCCGCCTTGATCACCACCGGCAACCCAAACTCCCCAACGGACTTCACGCCGCTCGCATAGTCTTCCACAACCGTGAATCGCGCTGTCGGGATTCCATGGCGCCGCATGAACTCCTTGGCAAACATCTTGCTTCCTTCAAGCTGTGCCGCCGCTTTGGTCGGCCCGATGATCCGCCGCCCTGCGCGCAGAAATTCGTCCACCACGCCGGCAACCAGCGGCACCTCTGGCCCCGCCACCGTGAGGTCGGCTTTGACATCCTCGGCCAGTTGAAGCATCGCCGCGGGATTCGTAAGGTCGATAGGAAAACACTCGGCGGTTTGCGCGATTCCGGCATTCCCCGGCGCGCAGAAGATGTCCGCCGTTTGCTGGCTTTCGCGCAGCTTCCAAACCAGGGCGTGTTCCCGCCCACCCGAACCTAGTACGAGTACATTCATAAGAGCAAGTTACACTATCGGTACTCGGTGGTATTTGTCAATATTACAGACGTTCTTTACTGGTTGATTCTCTCACGCCCTCCGCAATTTTAGCCGGATTTTGCAATTTCGCCTTCCTGGAAATCTTTCCCCTTGACACTCTAGGGGAATGGCGTTATCGTTCTCCTGTAGAGTGTCAAGGGTAAGGCCTTTCGGAATCATTGGGCCTCAGTTAACCGTAGCGGCCGCGCCCTAACCACCGGGTTGGGTAGCCGCGGCACTGCTTTGTGTGCCGCGGGTTCTTGATGGCGTGACAAACCCCGCGACGGAAACAGCACCGTCGCGGCTACCCGTGG
>JAKASH010000623.1 GCA_021828225.1 Acidobacteriota bacterium
CCTGGCAATGCTCGGTGTCAGCCGCGAGTACGAACTCCAAGCCGACCTACTGGGGATCCAGTACGCCTGGAACAGCGAGTACGATCCAGAAGGCTTTATCAAGTTCTTCGACAAAATGGCCACAAATGAGGGCTACGTCAATGGTATCGGATGGTTTTACACCCACCCGCCCTTCTATACACGCATGCGCGACGCCATGCGGGAGATCATGTTCTTGCCCAAAAAGAAGCGTTACATCGAGAACACGACAGCCTTTATGAAAATGAAAAAGGAGTTAGCGAAGGTGAACGCCGAGGCCAACCGGAAGTCCCAAAATCGGCCAAGCCTGAAACTCCACGCACAAGGATGTCCCGCCATCCATAAACTCGAATATAAAGCCGGCGAACCCATCGAGACACTGTGCCGCCTGCCCACCGGCGATTCCGGAAAGAAAGAGGTGGGCAAGGCGCAACAGTAATTGGGCGGGTACCTCTTGCTCTTTCGCGCCCCGTGCCGGGGTCCACGACAAATTCGTACTTGTCTTCATCCCAGTACCGCAGCGCCTGATCGCCATGTGACAGTTCGAAGCTGACGGTCCGGGTTTCGCCCGCCTTGAGGTGGACTCGGTCGAAGTCGATAAGCTGCTTGATCGGCCGAATCACCGTGCCGGCGGCCACGTGAACGTAGGTCTGGACGACCTCATCCTCCTCACGGCTGCCCGAGTTGGTGACGTCAACCGAAATCGTAACTTTGCCGCCCGGATTGTAATCGCCGAACAGCACGTCAGCCAGCGCGTGGCCCTGCTGCTCGCCCAGTAAGAGCCCGCCCACAATCGCCGGCATCGGACACCCAGCCTTCGGTGCCAAATCACGACACACGCTCATTCTTCACCTCGTCTGGGTTTCAAAAATCAAACCGGCTTCCGGGTCCGGTATTGAACACCTTCTCTGCTCGGCATGAATTTCAGGCTGATACCGGGGCGACTTGCGATTTTTGGAAATAGACTTTCGGGAAGGGGGAAACAACTGAGATGGCGGTCTCGTCCTTAAGCCACCGGATGCGGGCAGGACGAGGCCGCCGTGGCGTTCAAGCCTTCGTCAGTCCAGATGACAGCGAACCTCGCAGGGTTCAACGAGGTCGCAGCGGAGATACAAGCTGACTCAAACGATCTGGACCTCGCAATTGGTTACGAGCGACTTAAACTTCTTTGCGTCGTCATCGCTGCCAACAATAGCACCGTAATGCATGGGCACGGCAATCTTGGGATTTATCGTCTGCGCCGCCTTGGCCGCTTCTTCGACCGTCATGACGTACGTCCCCGACACCGGCAGCAAAGCAATGTCGCACTTGATGGATTTCATTTCGGGAATGAAGTCTGTGTCCCCGGCGTAGTAGACGCGCGTCCCGTCCATTTGCAGCACGAAGCCCACGCCCTTTCCATCCTTTGGATGAAAAGCCTTTCCGGGCTCGCGGAATTTATTGACGTTGTATGCCGGAACCGCCTCGATTTCAACCTGGCCGACGGTCTGCTTCATACCCGGCTCGATGAAATGTTTTCCCTTCACCTTGATTTTTTGCAGGCCTTCCTTGCATAGCGGGCTCGCGACAATTGTCGTTTGAGCCGTGCAGACTTTATTGAGGTCATCAAGGCTGAGATGATCAAAGTGCTCGTGGCTCAATAGCACGATGTCAGCCTCGTCCTTCTTGACAACCTTGAATGGGTCTGTATAAATCACCTTCGAGCCCGCAATTCGAAACGTGTCATGAGAGATTCGGGTGAAGTCGAGATTCAGAAGTTTCATCGCTACCCCTCCAATTCGAAATCCTGGATTTTACTCACGTGCCACCTTGTAAAGACCCAACACCCTAGAATATCAAAAGTCCATGGAGTCGAACCTACCCAAAGCGCTGGACGAGGCCCAAACGGAATTTTAATAAAATGAAGCCCCGCGGGATTGGGTTGAAGGCAAGAAAGGTTGCGATCAGCCTGGCGCTAAGTACTCAACCAGGATAATTCATGAATTGGCAAGCGTGTGGCGCGAAAGGGCACGGATTTATCCGTGCTGCGTTGCGGTCCCTAATCTTGTTCCTTCCTCGCCGTGACTGGTGCCGCGGCTGTGCCGAAGCGCCAGTCACCATGAGAAAAGGTCTTTTGAAGCTATGCTTTTCGATCCCGATAAATCGGGACCCTTTCGCGAACTCCAGTCCTGCCATGAATAACCCAGCCTATGCTCTCACGCCCAAGTGCAAAGCCGCAACGCCACCAGTAAAATTTCGATAGCGAACATTGCTAAATCCCTCTTCGCGCAGCATGCCGGCAAGGGATTCCTGATCCGGAAAGCGCAAAACAGAATCAGGAAGATATTGGTAGGGGCCCTGAACACCTGAAATCCATGAGCCCAACAGGGGAAGGACGCGGCGGAAATAGACACGAAACAGAGGACCGAAAACAGGCCAAGTAACATGAGAGAACTCAAGGATCGCCACGATGCCGCCCGGCCTCAACACCCGACGCATTTCCTGGATTCCGCGCCTGTAGTTTGCCAGATTCCGGAAGCCAAAAGCAATGGTCAAGGCATCGACCGAGGCTTCAGGGAACGGCAGTCGAAGTGTGTCAGCTTCCAGGAAAACTGTTATCTTGGAGGTCCGCGCTGATTTCTCACGAGCTTGCTGGAGCATGGGGTGGCAGAAATCAGCACCCATGACCTTTCCTGCCGCGGCCCGTCTTAGTGCCAGCGCCAGATCACCCGTACCACAACAAAGATCGACCACGACGGACGACGGTTTCGTCAGCACCGGCTCAAGAGCCTTGACCGTCGCTTGTCGCCAGCGGATATCAAACCCGACGGAGAGCAAGTGGTTGAGCAGGTCGTATCGCGGCGCCACTGCGGCAAACATGCTCCGCACTGCGGAAGCGGTCGATTGCTCGTCCACCCCCTTCCCCACCGTCGTTCCTTCGACCGCCATGGGCTTCGCCTTAGCCATGCGCCTCCGTTCGCTGCACGCTGCGAAGCGCTTCTGCCGCAACGCCGATG
>JAKASH010000624.1 GCA_021828225.1 Acidobacteriota bacterium
AGGACTTGTTGCAGTTCCACGCCATGCGGCCAACCAGCACAGGCCTCGAAGGCCATTTGGCCGCCATTCACAAATTGATCGCCAAGCTTCGGCCGAGCGTCGTGGTCATCGACCCGATCACGAATCTGATTTCGTCCACCGGAACTTATGACGTCAAGTCGATGCTTGTGCGCCTGGTCGATTTTCTGAAAGTGGAACAGATCACATCGATGTTTACCAATCTGACATTTGCGGGAGATCCCCAGGAGAGAACCGCGGCTGCGGTCTCTTCTCTGATGGACACGTGGATTGTGTTGCGGGACAGCAAGCCCAACGGACGGCCGAGGCGCGAGCTTTACGTTCTGAAATCCCGCGGCATTGAACATTCTCGCGAGCCCCGTGAGCTCATCGTGAGCAGGAGGGGCCTCGAATTGGGCGTCGTGCTGAAAGATCATACGCTGGGCTCGACCACTGAAGTTCCAAGTGCAGTCGCGGCCGCAGACCAGTAAAATTGGCCCATCTGAACGTGAAGCCGGGTACCGACATGACGACGAGCACAGGCATCAAAAAGAGTACAGCAAAGAAGCGCTCCACCAAGACCAGCGGGGGCGACTTTTTCAGGTTGCGGCTTTACATAGCGGGCCAAACCCCGAATTCGGTTGCCGCGATCGCCAACCTCAAGAAGATTTGTGAGGACA
The DNA here is from genome assembly GCA_021828225.1 of Acidobacteriota bacterium. The sequence goes on from JAKASH010000624.1 coordinate 678, forward strand.
AGCTGCAGGGCAAGTACCGCATCGAAGTCGTCGACTTGCTTGTGAAGCCGCAGCTGGCCAAGGGCGATCAGATCATCGCCATTCCGACCCTGGTGAGGAAGCTCCCGCCGCCGGTCAAGAGGATCATCGGGAACCTCTCAAAGACCGAGAGCGTCATCGTGGGGTTGGATCTTCAACCGGCACGCTGAAGTGAGGACTCGAATAACCGATGTCCAACAAGCGAGCGCATTCCGATAACCCAGTCGTTAAAGGAGGGCTGTCTGGCAAAGCCGGTGTGCCGCAAGGAAGTCGCGAAAGCTCCGGACCCTCTTTGCGAAAACGGCCGCCATCCACATCCCTGCTGACAAAGCTCCGCGCCCGGCTGAAAACTGCCGAGGAAACTCTGCGCGCCATACAGTCCGGCGAAGTGGATGCGCTGATGGTTTCCGGTCCGCACGGGGAGCGGGCGGTTTCTCTCAAAGGCGGCGAACCTACTTATCGGATGCTGGTCGAGGCAATGAGCGAAGGCGCGGCAACCTTGTCACGAGATGGCGCCGTGCTCTACTGCAATCGCAGGTTTCGAGAACTGATGGGCAGGCCACCGGGGAAAGTCATCGGAATTGCGGTGCGGTCGCTGGTTGCGGAAACAGAGCGAGACAGATTTGAAGGTTTGCTTGCCCAGGCTCGAAAGGTGGGTGCGAAGGGCGAATTCAATCTGCGTGGCGCAGATGGAAGCCTCATTCCGGTTTATCTGTCTCTTAACGGGTTTCGTGGATACAAGGGCCAAGCCTTGGGCATGGTAATAACCGATCTGAGCGAACAAAAACGCATCCAGGCCGCGGAAGCTAAGCAGGCCGAAACGATGCACCGGCTCCTGCTGGAACACACGCTTTCGGCACAAGAGGAGGAACGCCGCCGCCTTTCGCGTGAATTGCATGACGAAGCCGGTCAATTGTTGACCGCTCTTTTGGTTGGCCTGCGTACCTTGGAAGACGCTCGAGAACTGGCGGATGTTAAGGTGCAGGGACGCCGGCTGCGGGAAATTACCGCCCAGGCCATCGATGAAGTCGGCCGGCTCGCCCGTGGGCTTCATCCAACGGTGCTGGACGACCATGGCCTCGGAGTTGCGCTGAGCCGGTACGCTACCGAGTACACTAAGACCCACAGCATAGCTATCGATCTCGCCCTCGATGAACTTGATTCCGGCAACTTGTCGTCAGCAGTCCAGATCGCGTTGTATCGCATTCTTCAGGAAGCCTTGACCAATGTAGCAAGGCATTCGGGAGCCAAGGCGGTCAGCATTCGATTTGCCCGTTTGGCAACAGCTTTGGAGGTTGCCGTAATCGATGACGGATGCGGTTTTGATGTCAAGGCCGTGGCTGTCTCGTCGCAGCGCCTGGGGATTCAGAGTATGCGAGAGAGAGCGGCGATGCTGGGGGGAACGATCAGTTTCACTTCCCAGCGCAAGGGAACCAAGATTCTGGTGCAAGTCCCACTGGCCGACCTGTCCCTAGTTGGCGCGAGGAGCGCCTGAAATGCCTGCGCGCACACTCAAGATCAGAGTCATGATCGCGGACGATCACGCAATTCTCCGCGCCGGACTGAAGATGCTGGTCAATGCCCAGGCTGATATGGAAGTTGTCTCGGAAGCTGCCGATGGAGAGACGGCGGTTCAAACGGCACGGGAAACGAAGCCGGATGTGGCGTTGCTGGATCTAACCATGCCTCGGGTTGGGGGGATGAAGGCACTCGAAAAGATGGCGCGCGACTGCAACGAAACGCGGGTGCTCGTTCTCACGATGCACGACGACCCCGCGTACTTACGATCGGCACTAGCTACCGGAGCCGCCGGCTACCTGCTGAAAAGAGCGGTCGATTCTGAGTTGCTTGCCGCTATACGAGCGGTGCATCGCGGAGGGATCTTCGTGGATCCGCGCTTGGCCAATGTCCTTGTCCAGGAAGTGCAGGCGAAGAGAAGTTCAAAACCTGACCGTACACGCCCCGTAAACATACTTAGCGATCGTGAGTTGCAGGTGCTCAAGCTCGTGGCGCAGGGTTACACCAGCGCAGAAATCTCAAAGCAGATCTTCGTGGGCGTGAAGACTATCGAGACCTATCGTTCACGTTTCGCCGAGAAGCTCGGACTTCGGACGCGCAGCGATGTAGTTCGTTTTGCCGTGCAGATGGGGCTATTGACCCCGGAAACACTGGAGAGTGAGCCCGGCGATTCGGCGCAATAAGACCGTTGTCTCAGCCCTGCCTTTCCGAACCGAGATGTAGCGCGCATGCACTTCTTGCCAGGGTTTTCCCGGACAAGGCGTCTCATTATCAGCCACATCCCCGAGACCACG
>JAKASH010000625.1 GCA_021828225.1 Acidobacteriota bacterium
GCATCGACTGGGGCTACCTTTATGCTGTTGCACCGCAGAGCGAATCGCCCCAGGATACAGTTCTGTCGCAAGGAACCGCAGCCCATGAGTTCGTTTCCAAAGGCCAACTCGACTCTCCGATGGACGGTCTCATGCCGCGTGCTGCGGACGACCACTGGCCTGTGATGGCGTTTGCCTTCAATCTGGGCACCGTGGGAAACAAACCTGTTTCGCGGCACCTCTTCCTGGCTTACGACGAAATCTACCCGATCGAGTATCTCCACCAGCGGCTTCGACCTTACTGGCAGCACGGCGGAGTGACCATCGACGATCTGCTGCAGAGCGCCGAGCATGACTATTCTTCGCTAAGCGTGCGCAGCCGGAAGTTCGACCAGGAACTCACAGCGGATCTTGCGCGGGTGGGAGGCGAGCATTACGCCGAAGTCGCCGACCTTGCCTATCGTCAGGCCTTTGCAGCCAACAAACTCGCCATCGGGCCTGACGGCGAGCCGCTGATGTTTCTGAAAGAGATATCGAGCTGTGGTTGCGCCCAGACAGCGGACGTGATTTATCCCGAATCGCCCATCCTCTTGTTGCTCAATCCCAAACTGCTGGAATACTCGCTGATCCCGTTGCTGGACTATGCCCGGTCGGGTGGGTGGCCGTATCCTTATGCGCCCCACGATCTTGGAACCTACCCCCTCGACAACGGGCGCGATCCTGCAAAAATGGAAAGCATGCCCGTGGAAGAATCGGGCAACATGCTGCTGATGATCGCCGGAATTGCGAAGGCCGAAGGTAACGCACAGTTTGCGGAACGATACTGGCCGTTGCTCACAGAATGGGCGAATTACCTGAAGGCCAACGGCCTTGATCCGGGCGATCAGCTCTGTACTGACGACTTTACCGGTTTGCTGGCCCACAACTCGAACCTTTCCCTGAAGGCCATCGAGGCGCTGGGTGGCTACGCGATGATGGCAAAGATGCTGGGCAAGACGTCCGAGAGCGAGAGTTTCCACCAGACCGCAACAGAGTACGCCCGCAAGTGGATGCAGATGGCGGGCGACCAAGGGCATACTCGCCTGGCCTTTGACCGGCCAGGCACCTGGAGCCAGAAATACAACCTGGTGTGGGACCGCGTCCTGGGACTCGACCTGTTCCCACCGAGCGTCGCCAAGGACGAGGTGGACTATTACAAGAGCCAGTCCACGCCTTTCGGCTTTCCATTGGACAGCCGTGCGGCATTTACCAAGCTGGACTGGGAATCCTGGTCCGCGGCTCTCACTACATCCAAAGCCACGTTTCGCCAAATGTTTTCCGGGGTGTACAATTTTGCCAACCGTACCCCGACCCGTGTTCCGTTAAGTGATTGGTACTGGACAGTGGACGGAACTCAGACCGGCTTTCAAGCTCGCCCGGTGGTAGGGGGCGTCTATATGGAGATGCTGACGGATCCGGCCATGTGGAAGAAGTGGGCAACGGGGGCAGAATGACCTTCAGTAATAGGTTTCGACATATTTGCCACGGGTTTCATGCTCCATTGAACGTCACGTATAGCCAGGGAATCAATCCAACCGGGTTTTTGGGATTCTCTTTCGTGCCTGAAAATGCGATCTTAGGTTTTGTGTGAACACATTTTCTTTCGGAGGCTTTAGATGGCACTTGGAAGTCAAGAGTTGAAATCAGCACTGCAGGGAATCATCGGGTTTGGCGTGACGCCGTTCCGGCAGGATCTCAGCGTTGACATCGATGCGTTGCGGGAAAATGCGGCCTTCCTGGCTGAACACTGCGAGGTAGTCGTTCCGCTGGCTGGCAACGGGGAAATCTATGCGGTCTCGCCTGAAGAACACAAAACGATCGGGCAGGCTGTCGTCGAAGAGGTTGACGGCCGGAAGCCGGTGCTTGTGGGTGTGGGATTCTCCATGCCGATTGCCCGCGACCTGGCCAGCGCGGCAGAGGCTTATGGGGCTGATGGGGTTTTGATCCTGCCACCCTACTTCACGCACGCCAATGACGATGGCCTGTTTGAATACTATCGATCAATTGCGCAGGCGACCAGGCTCGGGGTTATTCTGTTTCAAACTCATGCTGTCAATTTCAGCCCTTCGTTACTGCGCCGCCTGGCGGAAGTTCCTAACATTGTCGGGCTCAAAGATGAGCATGGCGATATGGACCAGTTCGTCCGTCAGTGGGGAGCCGTGAGGGACAGGCTGGCGCTGTTGTGCGGAGTCGGAGAGATTCTTGCTCCCAGCTATTTTGCCCTGGGCGTCAAGGCCTTTACGAGCGGTCTGGTCAACTTTATGCCGGGAACCTGCCGGAAGATTCTGGAACATCTGCGGGCGGGGCAACTGGAAGCCGCCGCGCGAGTGATTGATAAAGAGACCATGGCGGTTTACGACCTCCGCGTCAAACGGCCAGGGTACAGGACGCTGGTCATCAAGGAGGCGATGAATCTTTGCGGATTGAACGCGGGGCGTGTTCGGCCACCCCTGGCGCCGCTTCCCGAAGAAGACCGCCAGGCGCTGCGGGCCGTTCTGACGGACATGGGACTGCTGAAGGGCGAAGCCGCGCGGAAGTAAGTGTTGCTCCGTCACCCTTCAATCCTTTGCCTTCGGAAATGTGTCCCAGTTCTGCCGGCATGATGCTGACTTTTCGCAAGGTGTGGATGCGATGTTCATTAGACTTTCTCCAGCGGAGCATAACCTGAATGGGTGAGAGCGAGACCCCTGAGCCTTCATGTGTATTGATACCCGCCGGTTACTTCCAGATGGGATGTGCCACGGGCCGGGATGATGAGCAACCGGTCCATCGTGTCTGGGTTGATGTGTTTGAAATGGCGGTCTTTCAGGTGCGAAACCGGGACTGGGCCGCGTTCATGGAAGCTACCGAACATCCTGCCACGCCTGAATGGAGCAATCCCGACTTTGACCATTCTGACCAGCCGGTAGTTGCTGTAAACTGGCACGAGGCCAGTCAGTACTGCCGCTGGCTCAGCCAGTTGAGCGGTCGAATGTATCGCTTGC
>JAKASH010000626.1 GCA_021828225.1 Acidobacteriota bacterium
CAACACACCGTTGTGAGTGATGCGTCCCAATCCGTACTTCTTGACGGCTGCCTGGTAAGAGTGCGGAAGTTCGAGATAGGGGAACGTGCCGTACTTGTTGAGGAAGATGTAGTGGCGCATCCGCTCGTAACGGTCCTTTTTCATCCATTTTTCAGGATCCGTCGAATGGTCAAGAATAAAGGTGTGGTTTGACTGGAAGTAATTGCGCAAACCCGGCGGCAGCGTGCCGATGGCCCAGTCGTCCGCCAGCCGGTGGGCCGAAGCACCCCACGAGTAAGCAGGAGGAGCCGCCATGACTACAATGGCGGCAAACACAGCAAACACCATGAGGCCCTTGACACCGCCCTTTTGCGGGCAAGGGATGGATTCGTTGGATAGAGATCCGGGCTTCATCAGGCTCGAATTTCGGGATATTGATCGCACAATCGTCTTCATTTTACAGCATACGAAGCTGTTTTTGCCTTTTCTCACTTTTCGGAGAACCCCGTCTGCATCACCTGGTCCCGCCCTGGCTTCTTTGAATTCTCCCGGGCAAACTCGCTGTGGTGGCGGCTGTAAGTGAAATAGATCGCCAGCCCGATGATAAGCCAGATGAAGAACCGCAGCCAGGTCTCCACCGGCAGGCTGGCCATCAGGATCAGGCAACAGAACACCGAAGCAATGGGAATCAGAGGAACCCAGGGAACGCGAAAAGCCCGGCGACGTTCCGGCTGCGCCCGGCGCAGCACAAGAACACCGACCGAAACCAGCAGAAAGGCAAACAGGGTTCCAATATTGGAAAGGTCGGCGAGCGTCCCAATGTTAAAAATCCCGGCGGGTATGGCAACAAAGAATCCCGCAGTCCAGGTGCTGACGTGGGGGGTGCGAAACTTCTTGTGGACTTTTGAAAACGCCCGTGGCAGAAGGCCGTCGCGCGACATGGCAAACCACACGCGCGCCTGGCCCAATTGAAAGACCAGCAGGGAACTCAGCATTCCCGTCAGCGCCCCGATCGTCACCCAGCGCTCCACCCGGTGCAGTCCGATTGCAGCCAGCGCATTGGCCACCGGAGCAGCATTGCGCAACGACTGCCAGTTCTGAATTCCTGTCAGCACAATCGCCACCGAGCAGTAAAGAATCGTGCAAACGATCAGAGAAGCGATGATGCCGAAAGGAACGTCCTTCTGCGGATTGCGGCACTCCTCGGCGGCCGTGGAGACGGAGTCAAATCCAATGTAAGTGAAGAAGACGATGGCCCCGCCCGTCAACACCCCCTGAAAGCCGTTGGGCATGAACGGCGACCAGTTGGAAGGATGGATGTGGCTGGAGGCCCAGGTGATGAAGATCAAAATGGCGATAATCTTCACCCCGACCATGAAATTGTTGGCGCCGGCGCTTTCCCGGATGCCCACCACCAGAATCACGGTAAGAATCATCACCACCAGAAAGCCCGGCAGGTTGAAATAGGAGCCGGTGAGGTGGAGGGAAGAATTGAGCATGGGCTCGGAGAACTTGCGAGGCAGCTTGAGCCCGAAGTTCTGGAGCAGGCTGTCGAAGTAAGCAGAGTAGCCCACGGCGACGGCCATGTTGCTGACCGCGTATTCCAGAATCAGGTCCCAGCCGATGATCCACGCCACCAGTTCGCCCAGCGTCGCGTAAGTGTACGTGTAGGCGCTGCCGGCGATCGGAATCATGGAGGCCAGTTCCGCATAGCACAGCCCCGCCAGCCCGCAGGCAATCGCCACCAGGAAAAACGAGAGGGCGATGGAGGGGCCGGCTCCGGGCCGCCCCGCCGTCCCGATCGCGTGCTCGCCGTGCAGGAGGACGCTTAGCAGCGGAGCCTTGAGCAGCGAGTGGACTTCCAGCTTTTCTCCCGCCGCCGCCGTGCCCGTCAGCACAAAGATGCCGGCGCCGATGATGGCCCCGACTCCGAGCGCCGTCAGCGACCACGGACCAAGCGTCTTGCGAAGGCGGTGCTCGGGCTCTTCGGCATCCGACAGCAGCTTGTCAATGCTCTTGGTGCGAAGGAACTGTGAGGCCAAAACACTCCTTTGGATGCGCAGTCAGAAGCGTTCGAGCAGCGGGCAATGCTCGCCGCCCGCGGCGAAACTGCAACGAACGCGCTCGCCATGCGGCGTTGCGGCAGTGACGGAGTTCTCCGCCGAATGCCGCAACGCTCCGGCACATTCCGCCCGCTTACTTACGGCCAGCCTGGCCCGGACCTTTCTTCTTGACCTTCGGCCTGTGCGAACCACGCGGTTCTGTCTGTTTCGCCTTCGGCGGCTGCTTCTTGCGAGCCTCCCGCTTCTGCTTCTTCCGTTCTGCTTTGTCTTTGATGCTCTTGGTATTCACTAATCGTCTCCTGGTTCAGCTTTGCAATTGACTGCGCCGCCTGTCCTCCGGCTTTCCGGGCCTCGCCTCGCTCCGGCGCCTTACCGCTCACCGGCTTTGACCGCTGCCAGAAGGGCCTGAGGACCTTGCCATCCCACAATCTGGCGGACGATGATCCCCTCACCGTTTATGACCAATACCGTGGGAATAAAGTGGACGGCAAACTTCTTAAAAAGGGTTCGCTTGTGGTCCACAAGCGCCGTGAAATCAAAATGTTTATTCTTCAGAAAGTCCCTGATTGTCGACTCACTCTCGTCGTCCACTGCCAGCACAACCACGTCCTTGTCTTTGTCCTGCTCGTAGATCTTCTGGATCGTGGGCAATTCCGCCTTGCAGGGCGGGCACCAGGTCGCCCAGAAACTCAGCAGCACGGTCTTGCCTCGAAAATCGCTCAGGCTGACCTGCTTGCCCTCGATGTCGGGGAGTGTAAAATTGCCCGCCTGCGCGCCCGCAAAGCCTTCCCGGACGCCGGGCAGATCAAGTGCCGCAACACGGTGCGCGCCCCCAGGCGGAGTGAAGGTGAAGAAACCTGGAGAGTGAGCGGCATGGGTACCGAATTCCGTGATCCGAATGTTGTCCGTCACCAGGGACCTTGATCCCGCGCTTGCTATTGCCTGAATCACGTTCTCTCG
>JAKASH010000627.1 GCA_021828225.1 Acidobacteriota bacterium
CAGTTCGAGATTCTTTTCCCTGATATCGCTGACCAGAATGAGCCCTTCGAAGTTTGCGACATTGCGCAGGTATTGGAGGAAGTAAATGCCCGCCGGCCCCGCCCCGCAGATCAGGACGTTCTTAATGCGCTCATCGCCTTCGAAGGTGTAGCGGGCGTTGGCTTGGCTGGCTCGCTCCATGGCGTGCAGGACGCAACCCACAGGCTCAACCAGCGCCCCAAGGTCCATGGGCATTTCGGAAGGCAGCGCCAGGCAATTGATCGCCGGCATGGCAATGTATTCGGCAAGGGCTCCCTGCAATCCCGTGATTCCATGTTCGCTGTAGTACTCGCATTGATGCGAATGCCCCGTGCCACAGTACGGGCAGAGAGGCTTGCGCCCCTGACTGATGCAATTGAGTCCCTGATCGCAGAGGACTCGATCGCCCGGCTTCAGATCCGTGACTTCCCTCCCGACCTCCACGACCTCGCCGCTGAATTCGTGCCCCAGGATTTGAGGTTGCTCGCTGAACGGGATCGGGCGGCCCTGGGCGTCGAGATTGTAATTTCCATGCCCCTTGTAGATGTGGAGATCGGTGCCGCAAACTCCCACCGCCTTCACTCGAAGCATGACTTCACTGGGGGCAAGCAGCGGATCGGGAACATCTCGCACGACCAGTTTTTCGACATCCTGCAGGACTGCTGCCTTCATATCACCCTCGTTACTGCGTTTATTTCTTGCTGCCCCTCGAGTTCCTGCTGCCCGCCATATCCTTTGTTCGTAATAATGGCCGGCTTTCCCAAGAACCTTTACACCGCTAGATCGCTGATGTCGATTTCACCCTCGCTATGGAGGCGCTCGAAGATCTCCGCGGTCTCCCGGATTCCATCTTCCAGGGGCGTCCGCGCAACTTTACCGATGTCACGAGTCAGGGCGCTGTCGTCAAAGTCGTAAGCAATGGGAATGGGTTTTCCCTCGGCACGGATCAGCTCCTGGGATTTGGGAAGCAGACGATTCAGAGTGGCGAGGAAGTCGTCCATCTGCGTGACCGCCCCGCGCAGCGTATAGGTTTTAGCGCCTTCAATTGGCACCTCTGCGCAGCGCAAAAATATCTCTGCCGTGTCTTTGGCGTATTGCATGTCGAACCCGCCCGTAAAGCGAATGGTATAAGGACGGCCGACGATGGTGGCCTTGATGGCCTTGGTGGGTCCCGAGGTGATTCCCTGGTCTCTGCCGACACCGTAGACAGTGCCAGGCCGCAGGCCGACGCTTGAGATGTTGTCGCTGAGGTAATAAATGCGGGCATTGCCTTCGTTCGCCTGTTTGAACACTCCGTAATGAGTGTTGGGCTGCAGAGGCGCTCCTTCGGGCACCTTGATATGGCCGTAAAATTCTTCCGGCCCGAAAACCGCGACCGAACTTGCGTAAACGATGCGCTTGACCTGGTCACGCCGTTTGCGCACCACTTCAAACGCGTTCACGGTTCCGACCACGTTCACCAGCGCTCCCAGGCGCGGATTGGCTGCGCACGCCGGAACCTGGAGCGCGGCCAGGTGGATCAGGTGCGTAATTCCATTCTCCGCAACGGCGCGGTCCAGATTGTCAAAGTTTGTGATGTCGCCCTGCACAAAGCGGATCTGCTCCTGTTGCTCTCCGGTCAGCAGTTGCTCCAGCCTGTGTGCTTTTGCGTCAAGATCATAAATCCAAGGTGTGTCGCCCCGCTCAATCAGCTTCCGCACAATCCACGAGCCGATGAATCCCTTGGCGCCGGTAAGAAGAAAACGAGAGCTGCTTTTCGAAGTATTCGAGTTTGTCATCATGGGCAAGATTATATGGGGTTCGGGCAAAAGTTTCCAACCAGAAGAACACAACGGCCCGAATGCCTCCCTCTGATTTGGGCGAAGGGAGGGCAGAATTCGAGGGCGGGATTCTCGCGAAGATAATTTGCAGAAGTGTGCTTCCAGCCTTGCGACCGTGACGTTCGAGAAACTTCCGGCAGGTTGCCGCGCAGGCTTTGGGTTAAAATAATGCTAACATTCCCGTCCTGGTCCGAGGAACGCTAACTTGTCTTCAATTCCTCGCAAGTAACGACGGGCACCGGACGAGATCCCAATCATCGGAGCCCGTCGCATCTTTCATCGACAACCGCATTCGCGCCAACGAGACTTACTGCCTCAGTCGCTAACGCTGATGCTCTGAGCAACATCGCCATTCGGACGGGCAACAAAAGTAACCGTTGCCTGCTTCTGGGTCTGCTCAACAAGCTGATCGAAAGTCGCAGAGGTTCCGTTGATTTCGATCTTCGTCTTCGGGGTGACGGTTAAATCGAAAGGAACCCCGCCGGAAGCTTCCACGATTAGCAATTTCTGGTCCACCTCAATCATGGAGATTGTTCCTTCAATCGTCTCCGGCTTGTATGAGTTCCACTCAGCCAGCACTGTACTCGTTGCCCGCTGCGGGCTTTTGGTTTTCTGCGCGCTTGCCGTTTGAACTCCACACAGCAGAGCGAAGGGAACGATCAGAAGCAACACGAGTTTCTTCATGTTTCGCTACCTCCTTGTTCTTTTGCCTGTATCTATAATCATTACATATTTTCCTCACAGGTATTAGATGCTTCCTGACGGGCCGGAAGGTTATCGATCAAAGCGGCAAGCGGAAAATTATGCTAAACTTTTAAGGTTGAAGGTAAAGCAGCAAGCAGGGAGTTGGTTCGACCTGCCTCAGGCATGCTTCTGTAAGCCCTCCATGGAAAGCAATCGAATTCTGCTGACGAATGATGATGGCCTTGGCACTCCTGGCCTTAAAGCGCTTGAGCGGGCTCTCGGTACGCTGGGCGACGTCACCGTTGTCGCGCCTGACAGTGAGCGAAGCGGGTCCAGCCAGTCCCTGACTTTGCACCATCCACTGCGGGTCAAGATCGTCGACGACCACCACTACGCCGTGGCCGGTACTCCGACCGATGCCGTGATTCTTGCCCTCTACCAGTTGCTGCCACAGAAACCTCACCTTGTGGTCT
>JAKASH010000008.1 GCA_021828225.1 Acidobacteriota bacterium
CCCTCGCGGGACGAGGGCCTACCTTATTTCCTGTCACAATCGCAGATCAATCAAAAGTTGTAACTTACTTGAGTTCGATCCAGTTTCGACCGAGGTAAAGGCGGGCCGTACTGCCCCCCTCGACGACGACCTGCAGGGGCCTGGGATGCTCGATCTTGGCGTCCCATGCTGCCGAGCATTCCGTGACCTTCTGTCCGTCCTGGTTATAGAGAATGAATTTTGAGGCTTGTCCTTCTGAAGCGCCCGGCGGCTTCGCAAGCCCAAATCCATAACTACCGATGGCGACCGAACTGTCGCAAACATCCACACTTCCCTCGGTAATCAGCATCCCAAGGTATTTCTCCTGGACTTGCGAACTGTAACCACTCGTATCCAGTAACCCTACGACCAGTCGTGATCCGGAGGGCGTAATGACCAGGGCGGAATTGCGCTTCTGGGTTGGAATTGCGTTCGCTTCGAGCACAAAATCCTTCGGAAGTATCTTATTAAACGCCTGCCCTGTTTCAACCTTGAAAACGCCTTGGGCGACGGTCGGGTTTACAGCCATGACACTTATCAGAAGAGACGCAGCGACGATTAGATATACCTTCATTTTTCCTCCTGTATCCATCTTCCTCTTGCTCGAAGAATGTGGTAATTATGAACTGAACTCCATAGAAAGCGAAAGCCCATTCTCTCACGGAGTTAGCGGAACGGCCTCCGGCCTTGGTTGAACCTATGCCTTCCAATCACGGAAGTCGCCAACCGAAACGCTGCGCACCGGGTGGTCCGTCGTTAGCCTGATGCTGTGATTGCCCCTGGCCGAACTGCTTCGCTTGTCTGGAGTTTCAAATATGCTAAACTACCGAGTCGCGAGGGCAAAAAGATTCCCTTCGGGTCAGGTCCGGATTACACCGGGAATCTGGAAAGAAACCGCGCGGCTCCTCGCTGTTAATTCCGTCAGTTGCTCAAGAGCAAGAATCCTATCTTTCAGGCCGAGGTGGAATATGGTCAAAAGCTTATTGTTCTGCTGCGCAATACTTGGGCTAATCACTCTGCCCGCGAAGGCTCAAACTAACGATTGGAGGCAGCTTTTCAACGGCAAAAATTTAGATGGATGGGAACATGTCGGCCCGGGCGGATTCAAGCTTGTCGATGGCATGCTGGAAAGCTATGGTGGCATGGGACTCCTGTGGTACACCGGGCAGAAGTTCGGCAATTACAAGATCCGCGTAGTTTACAAAATGCGCGATAAGAACGATAATTCCGGGGTTTTCATCCGCATCCCGATTAAACCTCGTGAAGCGTGGATGCCCGTCAATTACGGTTACGAAGTGCAGATCGACGACAAGCCTGCGGGAGAGACAAATGCCTACCATTCCACCGGATGTCTGTACTCCATCTCGAAGGCTTTGGCGTACCCGGGCAAAGGATCGGGCCAGTGGAACACCATGGAGATTACACTCGAAGGCCAGCACACCCTTGTTTATGTCAACGGCGTCAAAGTTACTGATTACACCGAAGGCCAGCCGGTACCCCCAAAAAAATTCAGTTTCGAACCGACTCGAGGCCCCCGGCCCAATGAAGGGTACATCGGACTTCAAAACCACAGCAATAAAGACATTGTCTTTTTTAAGGAAGTTGCCGTACGCCCATTGAAGTAGAGACTCACTTCAGGAGGCCGAAATGTTCACACGAAGACGTTTCCTGCAGTCTGCAGGAGCAGCAGCCTACATCGGAGCGGAACTGGGATTGCCACTCCAGGCGCAAGCCACTGCACGAGGTTCCGAAACCCAAAACGCAAAGTCCATGGCCAGGCTGTTCCCGGGATGCTGCGCGTATTCCTTCCGGAAATACTTAAAAACCGGCCGGATGACAATGCAGGATTTTATACGCGAGACCGTTGAGATGGGCTCCGTTGGAGCGGATATGACGGTTTACTGGTTCAAATCCACGGAAACTGCTTACCTTGATGCTCTCCGCTATGTTGCTTTCAAGAACGGTGTGCCATTTTCCGGTGCCGCTTGCGGTTCGAGCATGGTCCAGGCCGATCCCGCAAAGCGGCGACAGGTTCTCGAGGATATTAAGAAGTGGGTGGACGTTACGGACCGTCTCGGGGCATCGCACCTGCGTGTTTTTGGAGGCAAGCTTCCACCCCGAGCGACGATCAAGCAAGGAACCGATTGGGTAGTTGAGACAATGAAGCCCGCCTGCGAATATTCGGGCAAAAAGGGCATCACGCTTGGCATCGAAGATCATGGCGGCGTTACACAAAGTGCTGACGTTTGTCTCGAAATTATGCGTCGCGTGGATTCTCCCTACGCAGGGATCAATCTGGACATCACACACTTTATCCCAACACCCACCAAAGATGCCTACGCTCAAATCAAAGCCTGCATTCCCTATGCTACCCACAGCCACATTCGGGACCGCTTTGATGACGGCACACCCATTGACATGGATCGCGTGTGGCAAATGTTCCGTGATGGAGGCTATAAGGGCTTCATGTCCGCCGAGTACGAGGGGAAAGAGAATCCCATGACAGGCGTCCCGAAGCTGATGGATAAGATCAAGAAACTCTGCGAGAAATATTCAACTTCGTACGTGTAGCATTTCTGGCGGCTCAGCCGGGTCCACTGGGGAGACAGCGCTTGCGTCGCAGGGATCTGCTCGGGCGACGACGCAAGCGAGTTTCCTGCTTCCGGTTGCATCGTCGCCTTCGGGTTCGCCACAAAAGTTAGCAGCGTTGGCTGATGCCCACCTCCGCCAGGCATTGTTGGAACTCATTCAAATAACGGAACTGGCTTGCATGGACAGAGCGTTCGAAAGCCTTGCGGTGCATGATTCTGACCATCAGAGTAACCTACGTCAAGCGAGGGTACTTTGTGATTGCATCGGCCAACAATTGAAAACTCGAAAGAGCTTGGCTATATTCATTGAGGAGGGTAACAATGCCGATTTTCGAATATCAATGCCGAAACTGCGGGTCGAAATTCGAGAAGATTTCATATTCGCCGAATGCTGAGATCCTGTGCAAGAATTGCTCAAGCCCACAGGTCGAGAAGCTGCTGTCAGTATTTGCCGTGTCTGGAACTCCTCACGAAGGGCTCCGAAGTGAACCCGGACCCTGTCCATGTGGAGCGCCTCGTCGCGGAATGTGCGGCGAATAGCTAAGAAATGGAGTGCCGTGAGCCATCCGATTTCGGATTTCCCCTCTTTCCACCTGTCATTTTCTCAATAGACAGAAGAGAAGCTTCGAGACTTCTGTGTTCTGGTTGTGTCCAAGTGGATCAACTCCTCCATGCCCTATCGCAACGGGCCAGACGCGTTGTCCCAGGATTCAGGACCTGACTCCGTTCGCTGGAGACGCCGTGACCAGCGATTGTCCGTCTCCAACCGACGGTAAGGAATCGTGAGGATCGATGCTGAAGCCCGAGATAAGACTTCTTAAAGAACATGAAGAGTTCAGGGAGTGCGAACGCGCTCAGAAGTCCATCTGGGGAGGACTGAGCGTCTCTGCCGAAGTCATGCTGATCACGCAAAAGTTTGGCGGGATTGTCCTCGGAGCGTTTGTGAAGCACAGGCTCGCCGGTTTCATTTATGCGCTCCTGGCCCGCCGCCGAGGTCAGATCATTCACTGGTCCCACATGATGGGAACATTACCCGCATATCGCGGCCAGGGTCTCGGACTCCGCATGAAGCTTGCTCACCGTGACCTTGCCCTTCATCAGGGAATCAGATCTGTCTGCTGGACCTACGATCCTCTCCAGAGTCGAAATGCCAGTCTGAACCTGGCCAAGCTGGGCGCCCACGTGGAAGAATACGTTGCGGATTGCTACGGCCGGTTTCCCAGCACGATCGAACGAGGGCTTCCGAGCGACCGGTTTATTGTGAATTGGCAGATTGCGTCAAAGCGCATCGAGCGGCATCTCGAGGACCCAAAAATAAACAGGAAAATCCCGGCCATTTCAAGAGTCAACGTAACCGGCCACGACCGTCACGGGTTCCTTGTGAACCGGAAGATTGAACTTGACCGTCACGAGTCTCACCTGCTGGTCGAGATTCCCACCCATACGGACCTCATGCGAACGAAAGCCCTGGCGCTTGCAAAGCATTGGCGTCTTCAGACACGCGACATCTTTCTACACTATCTTTCAAAAGGGTATTGCGTGGATGACCTCTTCACCGAAAACCCGAACACTGAGCAGCAGCGTTGCTTCTATCTCCTTCGTCGCAGCAGCAATTGAGTCCCGGATATTTTCTGGAAGGGCGCGGCTCCGGAGGAGCACATCCCATCCTGCGGTCCTTGAATCCGGCCTCCGCACAAAATACAATAGAGACCTATGCCGGAATCTGGGAACCGGACCTTATTCACTTCAGAGGGCTCCGTCGCCAGCGTGATTGAGCAGCTTCTTCAGCAAGCCCCCACCTCTGTCGACGCTGCGGTGCATCGAATTACGAACCCTCGGCTTGGCCGGGCTCTGGGGCAGGCGCAAAATCGGGGACTTCGGGTTCGCCTCCTGCTCGACCGGAATAAGTTTGAAAAAACCGCGGCCCCGCGCGAACTCCTCGCTGAGAATTCGGTATCCTTTCGCGCGATTTACGGACGAAAGGAAAAAGGTTCCAAATTACATCACAAATTTGCCGTTCTTGACCGTCACGTCCTCCTGACCGGAAGCTATAACTGGACGATTGAGTCGGAAGAGCAAAACTGCAACCACATGCTGATCATCAGGTATCCGAAGCTTGTTCTCGATTATCAGCAGGAATTTGACCGGCTCTGGCCCTCTGAAACCGAGAGATCGGCAACCAGAAGCAAGTCTCAGGAATCTATCGCTTATCAAAGAGAAAATCATGCCGCCTCGCGACACTGCACAAAGTAAAGAAGCCCAGGTATACCAACTCTACGTAATGCGACACGGGATTGCGGTTGCACGCGGCGATCCCAATTTCCCTGACGACACGAAACGCCCCCTGACCCCCGAAGGGAAGAAGAAATTAAGAGGCGTTGCTAAAGGCTTGTTCCGCCTTGGGCTTTGTGTGGACTCAGTCATCAGCAGCCCGCTGATTCGATCTGCAGAAACAGCTGCAATCGTTGCTGAAGTTATTGGGCCCGGCATCCAGGTCGAATTCTCGGATCACCTGCGGCCGGGTGGTTCGTTGCAAATGCTGGTTAACTCTCTAGGCAGGCGCGCGGGGCATAGCGGTGTCCTGGTGGTCGGACATGAACCCGACCTGAGCAGCGGCGTAGCAAAATTGATCGGCAATGCCCGGGCGAATTTTCAGTTCAAGAAGGGAGGATGCTGCCGAATCGATTTCGAAGAATTTCCGCCTCGCCCTCCGGGGAAGCTCATCTGGTGGCTCACACCGCGGGTGATGCGAAAAATCGGTTAGCAAAACCTTCCCCGCCGGAGTCCCATGATCCACATAAGCCCGCGTGCCGAGAGCGATCACTTTTCAAGGACGGTAGTATTCGCCGTTTCCGGCAAACG
This sequence comes from Acidobacteriota bacterium, assembly GCA_021828225.1. Next base: position 5,472 of record JAKASH010000008.1, read on the forward strand.
TGGCATGGTGATATGAGGAAACTCACCCGTTAAGCTGTCGAGAAACGCAACGATGTCCTGAACCTGGTTGTCGGTAAGCGTTTTGTCCAGCTGCGTCTTGGCCATCACTCTTACCGCTTCATCGAGATTTTTCACCGACCCGTTATGGAAGTAGGGTGCAGTTACCTCGACGTTCCGGAGCGACTGCACGACAAACATGTGTTGATCCGAGTCTTTGTGAGTCACTTCATAGCGGCCAAGGTCCGCCACCAGGTCGTACTTCTTCACATACGCATTGTCAGTATTCAATGGGAACTTCATGAAGAAGCCCGTTCCCATCGGCTGCTCGGGTCCGTTAAACATGGAGCCGCTATGGCAACTGGTACAGCCAACAGAATCCATCAGCTTAAGCCCACGTTGCGCGGCCGGACTCAAAGCGCTTTTGTTACCTTCCATATAGCGGTCATAAGGGCTGCCGGGAGTGATCAGCGTTCGCTCAAAACTGGCAATGGCTTGTGCAATGTGGTCAAAAGTCACAGGCTGGCTACCGCCAAATACCTTGGCAAACTCCTGCTGATATCCCTGAATGGCCTGGATTCGTTCCACGATAGCCTCGCCACTGGGCATGCCCATCTCGACCGGATTGGTCTGAGGCCCCTTCGCCTGCTCTTCGAGGCTTGCCGCCCGCCCGTCCCAGAACTGCACCGTGCGGAAGGCCGCATTGAAAACGGTGGGTGAATTGCGGCTGCCAAGTTTACCGTGGGCTCCAACCGAAACCGGCCGATTATCCGTTCCGTTCGACATGACGTTATGGCAGGAATTGCAGGAAACCGCCCCTGTGACTGAAATCCGCGGGTCAAAGTAGAGCTGTTTTCCCAGTTCAATCTTTGCAGCGGTCTGAGGATTGTCTTTGGGGACAGGAACATGAGATGGCATCTGCGCCCACAAGAGGACCGACGACGCCATCAGCGGAAAGCAAACCAGCAGGAGCCTTTTCCATAGAGAAACGTTAACCATGTTCAGAACCTCCGGCGCAATTTAATCCCGGTTTAGGCCACCTGGCGCCGCGTCTCAGTGTTCTGATTGGCGGGTGGCGATGGAACCGGTATGGAAATTGACATTAATAGTCCCTATCATGCGAGGTTCTGAAAACTCGCTAATGACGTGCAGTTCTGGCCCGTGTTTCCGCAGACTTCTCAGGTGTCTTCCCTTCCAACGATCGCAAGAAGTTAACCAGATTCCATGTTTGGTCTTCCTTTAGTCTCGTTCCCTGTGCAGGCATTGAGGCTGAACCCTTATCGATGAGGGTAAACAACTCGCCATCGGTTCGCTGGCCTAATGTATCCGGCTTGGTGAAATCAGACGGGTTGATGTGCATGACCGCAGCCAGGTCACCTTTGCCATTACCGGTTTTGCCGTGGCACATGGCACATTGCGTCATGTACAGACTTTTTCCCTTCTCCACCGACTCTTCAGTGAACTTCACGGGATTCTTGCGAGCCTTCTCTTCCGGCGTGATCACGAGCTGTTGCGGCGCCGCCGATGGAGCTGCGGTTGAAGGCGTTGTCGTCTGAGTGGATTGCTTGCCTTGCTGTGGCTGCGTTTCCTGCGCCCAGGAGATCCCGGAGATCAGGAGAAAGAGACAAATGCCTAAAGCATAAAAAGTACGCATGACTGGCCACCTCCTTTTCAAATTCCTTTTCGTCACTTCAGCTTTCGGGCCTTATGGCATCGCCTCGTCAACGAACCGGAATCTGCGGGGTGCCAAGTGTACTTCATTCTCCGTTCGTCATCCCCATTCGCCAGGGGCCGAAAGAGTGCAGTCTGTAAGAACCGAGCACGCGCATATAGTTGGCCCGCTCAAACGCCGACGGATTTGCAACCGATCGCAAGGCCAGGCTGCCCTGCATCTGCCGGACCGACTCATACTCGTGCTCTTCTAACCATCGGATCAAATCCTTACGCACCTGGTCCAGATGGCCGATCCCATTCCGCAACAGCGCAGAAGTCATCATCGCGACCCGCGCGCCGGCCATCATGGCCTTGAGCACATCCTCTGCCGTGTGGACTCCACCGGTGATTGCCAGATCCGGCCTGATGCGACCGTAAAGGATGGCAACCCAATGCAGCCTCAGCAGCAGTTCCTGAGAGGTGCTCAAGTTCACGGTTGGCACAACTTCCAGGTTTTCAAGGTCCAAATCAGGTTGGTAGAACCGGTTAAAAAGGACCAAAGCATCAGCCCCGGCCTTGTCGAGCTGCCGGGCGAAATTCGCCATAGCGCTGAAGTAAGGTCCCAGTTTTACTGCAACAGGAATGTGAATCGTATTCTTAACCTGGGTGACCAGCTCGCAATATGTCTTTTCGATTTCGGAACCAGAAACGTTCGGGTCTGTGGGCAAGAAGTAAATATTGAGTTCGAGAGCGGAGGCTCCGGCTTCTTCAATTTTCCTGGCGTGCTTCACCCAGCCACCCGGCGAGGTGGCGTTCAGACTGGCAATCACGGGAATGCTGACGGCTTCCGCTGCCCGGCGAACATGTTCCAGATAACCTTCGGGCCCGCGATTGTAACGGGTCATATCCGGCACGCTGCTGTACGCTCCGAAATCCGGCACTTGCTTGTACTGAGTAACCTCCGGCAAGTAGGTCAGAGATTCAGCGAAACTTTCAGTGCCCGCTGAGAGCCTCTGGTGCAGTTCCTCGCTTTCCTTAATAATCTGCTCTTCGAACAGCGAGTGAAGAACGACGGCCCCGGCTCCGGCGTCTTCCATCTGCCGGAGGTTATCGATCTCCTCCGACAGGGGCGAGGCTGACGCGACGAGCGGGCTCTTCAATTCAAACCCGAGGTAAGTTGTGGCGAGCTCCGTCATTTTTTCACTTCCTTCGCAACTTCTGCAGCCGGCGTTGCAGCCCATTTCTCATACAACTCCCACCGCGACCGCACGTCTTCCTCGGCAAGCTTCAAGGCCTGCTTTGCAATCTCCGGCCGGGCCTGAACCAGCATGGTGTAACGAGTTTCGTTGTAGACGTACTTCTCAAGTGGAAGCGAGGGCGGCCGGGAGTCAATGTGCAGCGGATTCTTGCCCTCCTTGGCCAGCGCAGGGTTGTAGCGGAACAAGGGCCAGTAACCGGACAGAACAGCAGCTTTCTGCTGTTCCAGGCCGAAGGCCAGATCGTAACCGTGAGCAATGCAGTGGCTGTAAGCAATGATCAGCGAAGGGCCATCATATGCTTCGGCTTCAAGGAAGGCCTTGATCGTGTGCGTATCGTTCCCACCCATGGCTACACATGCTACGTAGACGTTGCCGTAAGTCATGGCCATCATTGCCAGATCCTTCTTACGGGTCTCCTTGCCGCCGGCGGCGAATTTGGCGACAGCAGCGCGCGGGGTCGCTTTAGACATCTGGCCGCCGGTATTCGAGTAAACCTCGGTATCAAGCACAAGAACGTTTACGTTCTTGCCGGACGCCAGCACGTGATCGAGACCGCCGTAGCCGATATCATAAGCCCAGCCATCGCCTCCCACAATCCACACAACTTTCTTCACCAACAAATCAGCAACGCTCAGCAGGTCGCGCGCTTCGCGGGTGTCGAGTTCGCGCAGCTTTTCCTTCAGGATCCGCACTCGCTCGCGCTGTTTGGCGATATCTTCCTCGGTAATCTGATCGGCTGACAGAATCTGGGCAGCCAGTTCTTCGCCAAGATGTCCGGCAAGTTGGCCCACCAGGTATCGTGCGTAATCAGCCTGCTTATCAACGGCCAGGCGCATGCCAAGACCGAATTCCGCGTTATCTTCGAAAAGCGAGTTCGACCAGGATGGGCCTAAGCCCTCATGGTTCATGGTGTAAGGAGTGGTAGGAAGGTTCCCGCCGTAAATCGACGAGCATCCGGTGGCGTTGGCAATCAGGCAGCGGTCTCCAAACAGTTGCGTCATCAGCTTGATGTAAGGAGTCTCTCCGCAACCTGCGCAGGCGCCGGAAAACTCGAACAGCGGCTCCAGCAGTTGCACGTCCTTCACTTGTCCCAAGCTCAACGGAGCGCGATCCATTTCTGGCAATTCCAGGAAGAAATTCCAGTTCTCCCGTTCCTGTTCCCGCAACGGTGGCTGGGACTCCATATTGATCGCCTTGTGGCGGGCTTCGCTTTTGCTCTTGGCAGGGCAAACCTGGACGCACAGGGAGCAGCCCGTGCAATCTTCAGGAGCAACCGTCAACGTGTAGCGAAACTGCTTAAAGTCTTTCCAGCGCGCTGCGGTTGACTTGAATCGGGCCGGAGCTTTTTCCAGCCACTTTGGATCGTATATTTTCGCCCGGATAACCGAGTGAGGGCAGACTAGGACGCACTTGCCGCACTGAATACACAGCTCCTCATCCCACACGGGGATTTCAAGCGCAATGTTTCGCTTCTCCCACTGTGCCGTTGCGGAAGGAAACGTTCCATCCGGGCCGAAAGCGCTGACCGGAAGCGAGTCGCCCTCGCCGGCGATGATCCTCGATGTAACATTCCGAACGAACTCCGGCGCCTGGGCCGGAACGGGTGGCAGGATATCGAAGCCGCTGGTTGCCTGCTTGTTAACAGGGACTTCGTGGAGATTATCCAGAGCCTGGTCAACCGCCGCAAAGTTCTTCTGAACAATCGTCTCTCCGCGCTTGCCATAAGTCTTCTCGATCGAGTGCTTGATGGCGCGAATGGCTTCGTCCCGCGGAAGCACGCCACTGAGTGCAAAGAAGCAGGTCTGCATGACGGTGTTGATCCGCCCGCCCATGCCTGCTTCCCGGGCCACTTTAACACCGTCGATTACGTAGAATCGCAGTTTCTTGTTGACGATGTGCTCCTGCGTGGTCCGGGGAAGATGCTCCCAGACGTCTTCAGGACCATAGGGGGAATTCAACAGGAACGTCGATCCCGGCTCCGCTGCTTTCAGAACATCAAAGCGCTCGAGGAATCCGAACTGATGGCAGGCCACAAAGTTCGCCTTGCTGATCAGGTAGGTGGAATGAATGGGCCTCTTCCCAAAGCGCAGGTGCGAAACCGTCACCGAGCCTGACTTCTTCGAGTCATAGACAAAGTAGCCCTGAGCAAAATTCTCTGTTTCTTCCCCGATAATCTTGATGGAATTTTTATTGGCGCTCACCGTGCCGTCGGAACCCAGGCCATAGAAAATGGCGCGTACCGCACCTGGATTCTCAGTGGAAAACTCCGGATCGTAGCCGAGGCTGGTGTGCGAGATGTCGTCATGAATGCCAATAGTGAAATGGTTCCTCGGTTTGGCATTCGATATTTCGTCCAGGATGCCCTTGACCATCGCTGGCGTGAATTCCTTGGACGAAAGTCCGTAGCGGCCGCCGACAACTCTTGGAACAGTGCTGGATTTCGCCTCAGGAGCTCCTGCCGCTTCGTTCAGCGCCGTCACCACGTCCATATAGAGCGGTTCGCCGATGCTTCCCGGCTCCTTGGTACGGTCCAGGGCCGCAATTGTCTTCACTGTCGGCGGCAAAACATCCATAAAATGTTCCAGGGAAAACGGTCTGTACAGGCGGATCTTGACGAGACCGACCTTTTCTCCCTTCTCAACGAGATGTTCGATGGCTTCCTGTGCCGCCTCCGCTCCCGAACCCATCATCACAATAACGCGTTCGGCATCCGGCGCACCGACGTAGTCAAACAAGTTGTAAGAACGTCCGATAATCTTTTCGAACCGCTCCATCACGTTTTGAACAATCGTCGGACAGGCCAGGTAATACGGATTGACAGCTTCCCGTGCCTGGAAAAAGACATCGGGGTTTTGCGCCGTCCCCCTGATGAACGGGTGGTCTGGCGACAAGGCTCGGTCCCGGTGAGCCCGAACCGAGTCCTGATCCATCAACGCCTTGATCTGGTCCTCGGCAATCTGCTGGACCTTGGAAATTTCGTGCGAAGTCCGAAACCCATCAAAGAAATGGAGGAATGGAACCCGGGATTCCAGGGCGGCGGCATGGGAGATCAACCCCAGATCCATCGCCTCCTGGACTGTATTGGAGGCCAGCAGCGCAAAGCCCGTAGCGCGTGTGGCCATCACATCGCTGTGATCGCCAAAGATGGATAGAGCGTGGGTTGCCAGGGTGCGGGCTGCCACGTGAAGGACCGCTGGGGTCAACTCGCCCGCCATCTTGTACATGTTGGGAATCATCAGGAGGAGTCCCTGGGAAGAAGTGAAGGTCGTGCCCAGCGCCCCAGATTGTACGGCTCCGTGCAGAGCTCCTGCAGCTCCGCCTTCGCTTTGCATTTCCATGACCTTGGGGACAGCGCCCCAGATGTTAGGCCGTCCTTCCACGGCCCACTGGTCGGCCAGCTCACCCATGGGGGATGAGGGAGTGATCGGGTAGATGGCAATGACCTCACTTGTTGCGTAGGCTACGGACGCCGTCGCCTCATTCCCATCAATCGTTCGCATGGTCCCTGCCATCTTTTTTCCTCCGTGCTATGAAAGCTCTATAACAGATTAAGGCTAGGGCAGAGGAGCAACACCCGCAGTGACGAGCGTCACATTCTTGCTGAACGCGATGGGCGAGACAATCCTGCAAAACAAGCGCTATTGCCTTGAACATTTCCGGAATCCATTGAAAATACGCCTCGGAAGCCAGTTGCGGTGCAGCAAAGACAGGAGCGTTGTAGCAGGTTAAGTTTGCCTGTAAACTGTTGTTTTCAGCCCACTGTATTTCTCCTGCCCATGCAGCCATGCTTCGCAGCGTGAACCTGCATCGCGGAGTGGGGGCCTTAGTGCGGGCAAAAACCGTATAATTCCGGGCGTTTCACATGGATGACTTATCAAAACACGCCGGCCAGAAAGCTCCTGCCGGCAGTTCATCCTTGGATCTGCCAGCCAGCCAGCCGGTAGATCCCGATGGGGAACAAGTTCAGCCGCAGGAACAGGATGCCGGAGAAGAAGGCCGCGAAGAAGCCGCAGGCGTTTCCGTTCCCAGGGAATGGGCTCGTGTATGCCGCCTGGCCATAAAGCAACTTGATCGCTGCGTGTCTCTCGAGCCTAAAGTTCTGCAGGGTGACGATCCCGACGCTATCCATGATTTGCGAGTAGCCACCCGACGCCTGCAACAAGTCCTCGACCTGCTTTTTCCACCGCCGCATTCAGGAGAACTTCGCAAGGTGCGTCGGCGTCTGAGGCGCAGCCGCCGTTCACTCTCGGAAGTCCGGAACGATGACGTGTTACTCGAACGCGTCGACGCTGCGCTCGCGCGAAAGCATACCGCCCGCAGGGAAGCATGGGAAGCAATCAGGGTTTATCTGAAAGAGTCCCGTTCCGTAAGGCTGGATAAGGCTCTGCGCAAACTGACCAAGGCCAATTTATCGGCCATCTACGTGCGCCTGAAGGAATGCCTCCCGGTAAAAGGGAATTCGCTTCTTGCAGCCGAAACCTCAGATCACCTTTGCGCCGGGCAAAATCTCACCGCCGAGCAATTCTATGCGCGCATCAGCGAAGGTTTGAAAGCAGTCTGGGAGGCCTTTGAACTGGAGGTTGCTCAGTCCCGGCACAAACCCGATCCTGCGGTGCTCCATCGCACCCGGATTGCCGCCAAGCGCGTGCGGTACCTGATTGAAGTCGTTCATGCTTTCGATGTTCCAGGAAGTAAAGAAGCATTAATCTGGCTTCGAAGCCTTCAGAAGCAACTGGGGCGCTGGCATGACCTGGTTGTTTTCGAAGAAACAGTCATTGGAATGATCGCTGATCCCGCCTTCCTGCGCGATCACGTGGAGTTGGCCCTGGAAATCGAACGACTCATTTTGAGGAACCGCGCTTTGAAGGCAAAGCTCGAAAGAAAATACCTGGAGATGACTACGGACAGGACGGGCTTTTTCCAAACCAAAGGGTGGGCTCGACGCGTGGTGGAGTCGCCAGCCGACTTGTTTGCCGAATCCTGATGAGCCGCCTTTCAGCTTCCGGTGCCGTTATTGTCCACCGCCCGAGAGTCGCCGGTCATCTCTGCCTCTCGGGACACCTGCGTGGCCACAGCTTCGAGTGACGGTTGCTCCTTCTCCCCCAGAACCCTGGTGATTCCTGCCCGCAACTTCTCGAAAACGACAGGAATGTCCTGGCTGGCATCAACAACCTCGAATTGATATTCCTCAACAAGATTTTCGAACTGGGCCAGGAGGGCTGTCTGGTACTTCTGGAAGCTGTCGTACATGTCCTCGCTCGGATGCAAGTCCATGCCGGATTCCCAGTAATCAAAACCCGTCGAGAAGACCACGCGAGGGATCAGGTCATCCACGCCGATGCGAAGATAAAATACCGCATCCGGAATCAGCGCAAAACGGTAGACGTTCCGGATCCAGGAAGGGTCGATGCCGCGAATGACTGCCCGGGCTATAAGAGAATAAATGTAGCGATCCGTCAGGACCACAAATCCCGCACGCAACGCTGGGACGATTTCATTTTCCAGGCGATCGGCAAAGTCGGTGGCATAAAAAAGGTTCAGCGTAATCCGGCCCAGGGTATGTCCTTGCTTGGCCTGTTTGATCCCTTTTCCGGCCAGCTTCGAACGCGTCATGCCCGTATCAACTACGGCCCGGCCCTGCTGCTCGAGCCAGGGCTTCAGTAACTGGATCTGGGTTGAGCGTCCCACCCCGTCAGTTCCTTCGATAACGATCAGTTTCCCTGGCAGGTTATCCAGCTTCATGCCCGGCAAAACCACGCCATAGGTTGATCTCATGGTGCTACCCTCAGTCGTTTAGCTTGCGCCAGCTTCGCCTTCACCAGTTGCCGCATCCGGGTCTGCTGCTCTTCGATCGGGAGCGTAGCATCCACCACCGTCAGATCAAACTCCGGAATCATCTTCTCGTACTCCTCGAGAATTTTTCCCTGGAATATCTCAAAACTTTCCACGGGATCGCCACTGAGGTCCAGATCCATCCCCGCTTCATAAAACTTGAAGCCGTTGCGCCCGTCCATCAATCGCTTCATGGCGACATCGAGAGGAACACGAAAATAGAATGCCAGAGTGGGCTTAACAGCAAAGGCGTAAAGCTCCCGTACCCACTTGGGGTCCATTCCGCGTGCAACGTCCCGGGCAAAAGCCGTGTAGATATAACGGTCACACAAAACGACGGCTCCGGCCTTCAGCAACGGAATGATATTGTGCTCCATGCGGTCGGCAAAGTCCGTGGCGTGAATCAGGCAGAAGCTCGCCGGGGTCAGCATTTTTTTCTTCTTGCCCCGGCGGGTCGTGTCACGGACCAGCGGCGAGGAGTTCCATTCGCTGAAGACAGTCCCATACCCTTCGGCGCGGAGCCACTGATGAAGAAGAGTAAGTTGTGTGGACTTTCCCGAGCCGTCAATGCCTTCGACAACAAAGAGTTTACCTGGAAAGCGATGCTCGCCGTAGCGTTTCACTGCAAAGCCCCGTGCACTTCCGGAAGATTTCTGAGCAGACTTAACTATAACATATTAAAGGTGGCCCTTGAAGTTGTAGCATGGTGAGAGGGAGGCGTTTTCCGACGAGAAGTAGGCTAGCGACGTTATTTCGCGGAGGTGCTGAAAAATGATCCATTTGATAAACAACTGGCGCGAATGGGCAATTTCGGGCGCAATCTTAATAGGAGCCGTCATCACGGCTCGCATTGCCCACAAGATTCTGTTTTCCGCCGCACAGCGGCTCGCCCGCCGAACCGGCAGTGTGATTGATAACTCGCTGGTTGAACATGGGCGGAAGCCGGCTAGGCTGATCCTTCCTCTTCTGGCTTTTTTCTTGGCATTGCCGGCCACATCCCTGCCCCCTGACGCAGTTGCTGTTATCCAGCACATCATCGTGCTGGGAATGATCGCATCCGTGGCCTGGGTATTCATCGTCCTGATCGACGTCTTCGAGGATGTAGCTGCTGAGCGATACAAGATCGGGATTAGTGACGACCTGAGGGCCCGCAAGATTCGAACGCAGATTCACGTCCTGCGGCGGACGGCCATCGTTGTTTGCTGCATCGTTGCCTTTTCGGTCATGTTGATGACTTTCCCGAGCGTTCGCCAGTTTGGCGTCAGTCTCTTCGCGTCGGCTGGTATTGCCGGCCTCGTTATCGGCATGGCCGCCCGGCCCACGCTCTCCAGCCTGCTTGCCGGGCTCCAGATTGCCTTGACGGAACCGATCCGTTTGGAAGATGTGGTCATCGTGGAAGGCGAATGGGGGTGGATTGAAGAAATCACCACAACTTATGTCATCGTTCGAATATGGGACCTGCGCCGGCTCGTGGTTCCTCTGTCCTACTTTATCGAACATCCTTTTCAAAATTGGACCCGCGTCACGGCTGACCTTCTGGGCACGGTCCATCTTTACACCGATTACACTGTCCCGGTGGAAGAAGTTCGCCAGGAGCTCCACCGTATCTTGAAAACCACCGACCTATGGAATGGAAAAGCGTGGGCGCTCCAGGTAACCCATGCCACCGAGAACACGATTGAACTGCGGGCCCTGATGAGCGCTCCGAATTCATCGAAAGCGTGGGACTTGCGCTGCCTGGTCCGCGAAAGGCTGATCACCTTTCTTCAGCAAAAGTATCCGCGAAGCCTGCCCAGAACCCGCGTGGAAATGGAGCGAAAAGACACGCAACCCGAAACTCCTTCCCTGGGTGCAGTGCAACCCAGTTGAGGCTATGGGGATTTCCGGTCAGGAGCACACGAAACAGAATATCCCGCCCGGTCGGTCCTCACTTCAGAGCACGCTGCAGTGACTCCACAATGGAGTTGGTGTCAGCGGGGGTCAGTGACGATGAAACAAAGTTATAGGTCTTGCCGGAATTCAGGATGATGTGGAACGTACCGGTGTGCAAACCGAAAAACACATTGGGAGCAATTTCCTGGATATCGCTCGGCTTTGCTGAAAAGATAACTTTCCCGTCCTGCTCGTACTGCAGTTTGCCGCCTTGCAGCACCAACTGGCCCTGAGCTTTGCCAGGGTTCTGGAAGATAGTAGTGGCGTCCCCAAGGTTGTAAACGTCAAACCGCTGGGGCGTTGCGTTTGCCGAAGCGGCTCCGGACTTGGTCGAATTCCCCTGGCCGACCTCAAAACCTGTCTCAACCTCGCTCTCGTCGGGATTTATGACAAACAGACTGGTTTTGCCGGCCGGCGCGTTGGAAGCAACTTCGATTTGCGCAACCAGTTGCGTTGACTTGTTGAAGTCCGTTCCCAGGACGCGAATGCCGGGGTTTGAAAAAGCGACTTTTGCGCCTTCTTTGAAGTTCTTCCCGATCACCTTAATGCTTTTCTTGCTCCCGGGCTCTACCCGGGCTGGGTCCACCTTTGTTACCTCAGGTGCGCATGGCGACGAGGATCGAATTTCTTCCGGCGTCCTGGTCGTGCCCGATGTAATGGCGAATGTGGTTTGAGCCGACGTCCCTGCCGGATTTGAAACGTAGAGGTTGCAGGATTTCTGCTGTGCTTTCTCGCCGACTGCTATCTCCACTTCCATTTCCGTGTTGCTCACCCGTCGCGTGGAGAGAACGTGGATGGCCGGGTCAGAAAACGAAACGTACGTTCCCGGAGCAAAGCCTACGCCCTCGATCTTGACTGTAACGCGGCTGCCCGGCTGAGCCTCGGAAGGTTGAATGTGGGCAACCTTCGGCGTCGCATCTGCCGAGGCACTGTTTTGCAGAGCCTCAGAATCCGATTCAGCGGCTCGTCCGGCGCAGGCGCACGCGAGAACGGCGGCCAGCCACAA
>JAKASH010000628.1 GCA_021828225.1 Acidobacteriota bacterium
GGCGACCGTCATGGGTTACTCGCTGACCGTTCGCCATCCCGTACCAGTCAGCGTGCGCCTGGAAATAGCGCTCCGGTGGAAGAAAAAAGAACGTCACCGGGTGTTTGCCCACTTCGGCGCGCATGCCTCTGCGGGCAAGTTCCCTATCAATGGTCTCGCGGTTGGCCTCATACTTGTCAATGAACATCGCCAGCGTGTTCGAACGGTTTTTGCCCATCCAGTCGATCAGGGCCCGCCAATCGTCCGGTGACTTCAGACCCCGGCTCTGGTCCGCGTCCTGAATACGATATTTCATGGCCGGTTGTGCGGTCTCGTCCAGCGGCTCGACCACAAGCTCGGCGCGGCGGGGAACCAACTCCGAACGGCCGCGGAAGACCGCAGTCTCGGGTGCAAACCACCAGCAACCATGCATTTCAAGGAAGGCATAGACCGCGTAGAGAGAACCCCGGGCAGTGGCGCCCTTCAGAATGAGGTTTGCATTTTGTGTGACCATCCGGAAGGCATCGTCTTCCTCATAGCGTGACGGTACCACTATGTCCCGGCTGGCATCCGTCTCGCCAACGGCAATGTAGTGGCTTGTACGCGCCGTAGTAATCGGCAGGCCCGCGCCGGTCATCTGCGCCAGATACTTCCGTAATTCCTGAGCTGCGAGTGTCTCCGCTTCTCTGGCCTGGGGGCTGATAAGGATCGTATGGCTTGATTTTCCCGAACTGGCGAGCGTGATGGCACCTTGCCTTACAGACCGATTCTCTGCGGCGGCGAAGCTGGTTGCCGGGCCCAACACTGTGGCGGTCACGGCGCTGCTACCAGCCTCAAGAAATTGCCGGCGAGTCAGGACTGGCCTCTGGTTGCGGTATCGGTTTGCGTTCATAAATTAATCTTCCCCTGCAGTATCGCAGCGCTTCGCGGCTGGGCTGACCTCATCCGTTTACTCTGCTGTGTGAGCCATTCCTGCCGTTTCTCTGCCAAGCAAATTAGACTTCAAGCTTCAACAGCCGCGCGGCAGTTCCACCGTAAATCATGACCCAGGTCTCACGGTCCAATCCCAGCGGTTCAAGCATGCGATCATGGAGCAGCTTGGCAGGCTCCAACTCTTCTACACGGAGGATATCGGTACCAAATACAACCTTGCCCCAAGCTTCTGGCCAGAAAAAATGATATCGGTAGAAGTCAGGACCTTTGTTCGCACGCCATCCCCCACCACGCTCCCGTTAAATCGACATAGAAGTTAGGATGGATTCGAGCGAGCATCGAAGCTTCCTCGTACCAAGGCACCCCCAAGTGAGCTGCCACGATGTTCATTCCCGGAAATGAGCGCGCCACAGCGTCCAGCCGTATGGGTCGCATCTTTGAGGAGGAGACGTGGAGTTCTCGATCCGCCGGGGTACGCATCACGATTCCGGTGTGGAACAAAACAGGTAAACCGTGGTGCTCGATGCGCTCGTAGTGGCGGAAGAATGACGGATCGTCATACGAAGCTGTGGGATTCGTTGTCTTGATCCCCCGGAAACCCTGGCGCACGTATTCATCAACCATTTCGGGCGGGTCAATCCCCAGGCGAACCAGTGCCAAGCCAATAATGCGGTCGGGATGACGTTCGAACGACTCCCGCACCTCACGATTCGAAACATGCCCAAAATTCTCACCTGCCGAACACAGGCAGATGCGGTCAATGCCCACCCGAGGCAGTTCCTCAAGGAGCTTGGGCAGGAAGTCTTCCTGACGTGGATAATGAGCGTGGAAATCGATGACCAATTCGATTACCTCCAGTAGGCATCGCCACTTGCAAGACGGCGTCTTTAGCTGCTCTACGACTAATACTGATCAGGGGCCATCAATTTTGCGCCGACACGGCCACAGACGATGTTGTTCTAGCACTCCTCAGCCCCAAACCTGTGAGGGAACGATCGGCCGCGAGGTCGCTTCGTCAGTATGAACAATGCAATCGGAATGGCTCTGGAGAAAGGTTGAAGGGTAATCCGTTGTTTCATCTCCAAGGCATGTAATCCGAAAGACGGCACGATGCCTTTCTCCACCCGCCAGGAACATGCGAATTCGACGCGACCTAAGGATGTCGTGCATCCCCAATGTGACTGCCATGGGCGGAACCGATGCACAACTCCCCCCGGCACAGTTGATACTTTGTACTACAATCGAGTCGTCCCCAAGAGCAACCACGCGCGTCAAGGATTCGCGCATTTCCTGCGGCGTGATTCGATACCAGCGCGAAATCGGCGGCTCATTAAAGGCAACGTGGCCATGATAGCCGATTCCTCCGTAGCAGGTATCGACTCCCCCAACGGCGTAGATTCTTTCACTGATTTCGTCCGGCCTGAACGGGTTAGGAAAGATCACACGGTCGTGCAAAAACCCAAGGGCCGGATCAAGCTTCTGAAAGACCTGGCCTCGCATGAAGCCCTCAAAGCTAAACGCATGGTCCAGTGGAAGTGGCCGGCCCTGCCAGTCCAGAAACTCGTCCATCATGAAAACATGAACATTTTCCCAGCCGATCCGTTCCTGGTTGGAGATTTCTACCAGGCGGAAGTACTGCTTCACAGGCCCGACAGGGAGAACCCACCGGGTCGGTTGACCGTGCTCGTTATTGGCGCAAATTTCGTCCGCCATCGACCGCGCCATGTATTCCATCATGCATGCAACATTCGGGAAAAGATGTACACCAACACGAGCAAGCTTCAAAAGTTGGTTCGCCGGCATTCCAAGTATCTCGTCTAGTGTCATTGCCAATGTCTCCCCGAGCCCTTGGATATCTAACTCATGTGATAGGCGCCTGTCATATTGCAATTACGTTGCGCGGTCACCTTTCGTGTGCAAAGAGCTGTTGAGAATGTTTGTCCATTGCTATTCATCTCTTACTTACCGACTCAATAGTCATGCGTCGCCATTTTATTTCTGCTGGGACTGGCATTCAAGCCTGGATGAGGAGGCGGTCGATGCGGTGGCTGACATCGCGCAGATATGCCGCGTCG
>JAKASH010000629.1 GCA_021828225.1 Acidobacteriota bacterium
GGCAGCCAACATTATGACCGCCTGTCCCTGCATCCCTATCGCGAAGAGAGCCACCGCGAGAAACAACAAGAGCCTTCTGATTCTGATCCCCTTAGCGCTTATCCTGTTACCCCGCAAGGAGGCCCAGGAAACGCGCTCCTCCATCCTTTAATGTGCCGCCCACGGCCACGCCATTCCGGAAACCATAATCCCAAAGTTTATGATACGAGTCCGTTCCGTTTTAATTCGCCTTCGATGTCTGTCCCTTCGTAAAACCACAGCCGGCCGCGCGCTCGGACGGTTTTCCCCACGGGACAATCCGGCAGGTAGGGGTCCGAATGCATGCAGGGAACGTGGTAATTGCCCTTCACTCGTCCGGCGTGCTCCCAGGCAGTGAGAATCCAGCGGGTGCCCTCGACCGAATGCACTGCGGCCACGGGAAGCTGATACAGTTTGTTATCATTCGTCTGCCGATTAAATTTCTTCGCGCCTTTCAACATTACGCAGACTTGATCGCGCATCCCAGTCTCCGATTGAAAACCGCTCAACGCTTGGCCCGAAAGGTTCTTGAGCCAAAGTTCCATCTCCACGTGATCCCTTGCGGGATGGACCGAGGCGCCAAATTCGATGCCGTTCGGTAGTTTGCGGTAATAACTAAGATGATCGTTCGGACCCCGCGTCCAATCAATGTTCTCGATGATGATGTTCTGCTCATCCCAGATCGTGGGAATGTCGTAGTGAGCCAGGAAGATCAGTCCCAGGTTGCAGAAGATCGCTTCGGGAAGGTCAATCACGACATAGCCGGCCGAGGCCCATGGAAGAAATACGCTGGCCTTCGTTCCCCGCATCGGATCGATCGCACCCTCCCTGAACCCGATCCTCGCATTACGCCCGCCGGGATAGGGTAAAACGCGAATTTGTTTCCCGTAGTCGGGCACGGCCGGCGGGGGATACAACCCGAACTCCTCGGCCTTGGCGCGGACTTGTTCCTGCGTAAAGCCGCACACCTTAGCAGCCTCGGCCAAGGTGAACCGGTGATAGCGCAACATGTTATCAAGCCAGTATTTCAAATCCGCTCTGGTCGCCACAACCTCCACCGGCAACACCAGCGACGTTCCCTTCTTGGGTTTGCGGTACCGCTCCTTCAGCATCGGATCGTCCGGTGGGTTCTTCAGGTCCACATACGGTTCAACATCCCGCAAGGCCAGAGTGCGAAAACCATTCTCTTTCAGGTACGTCATGTATTTCCGGAAATTCTCAGCAGGCGTCGAAACCCAAGGATGCGCAACGTCGGGCACGCCATGCATCTGAATCACCACAATCTTCCCACCACGGGCAAGAGAAACAACCCGTTGGAAATAATGCGGCGTCCAACCCGGATAGGCGTCCCCGGTGGTGGGAATTAACAGCGGGTGATAGCGCCCCGGGTCATACGCCGGCCCAGGATGTATCGCGCCGTAAGGGGTCTCCGGCTGCATTCCCCGCCGTGCAAACCGATAATCTCTATCCTTCAGCACCTGAACACCTTCGGGTCCGAAGAAATTCCCACACCACGCGAAGCTAACCGGACGCGGAACCCCTACTCGTTCCAGTTGCCTCTCAACCAGCGCCAATTCCCCCGCCATTCGCGACGCAGTTCGCGGCGTTGAGAAGCCCATATGTGTCCAGCTATGATTTCCAATTTCAAAGCCCATCTCATGAATCTCAGCGATTTCTTCCCAGGTCATAAAATGCGCCGTGTCGTTCATCCAGCGGTGGGTTACAAAGAAGCTGGCCCTGAACCCCAGCTCTTTCAGAAACGGCGCCACGAAAGCCCGCTGAGTTTTGACCGCGTCGTCAAACGTCAATACGACCAGTTTGTCTGGAACGCTTCGCACTAACGGCGAAGCCTGCGCGGCAATGAGCGCCCCTATACCAAATACTTTCAGGCTCCTCACCAACCCTATTCCCGTGGCGCTTCCCTGAATAAATTGTCGCCGGTTCATTTCCTTCTTTTTCGACATCCCGCCTCTTCTCCTCGCCAATCCGGCATTGAAGTCTTCAACGCCGGCAGTCTGCCGGCTCAAATGCGTACCCGAGCGGCGAGGTGTAAAACTGAGGGGCGCTCCAGGAATTGGGCGCTCATAGCCCAGACAGCCAACGTTTCACGCAACCGCTCTTGCACAACCATCGCGAAGAGCGCCACTCTGGCGCGCAACTTAGGCGCAAGCCATAGATTATTCTGCCCTCCTCTTATCGAAAAAAATCCAGATCAGCATGTCGCCAATTGCAGAGCAGGGAAAGCAACAAATGTGCTTTCCCTGCTCTGCTGTACAGTGTGAGGTATTGCGACAAAAGGACAACCTGCCAACCTTCTGCACAATGCCAAGTGAATTAGACCACCGCTGCGACTGAGCGGGCGGTTCTCATTTGCTGGCGGTTGGCATACCCTCCGCAAATGAAGGTGGCGCATCATCAGGCTTAGCTCCCCACTGCTTGTTGGGGCTCGCACCAAGCTTGAATTGGATGGTTGCGCCCTTCTCAAGCGTTGAATAGGGGATCCAAGTGCTCTCGTAAGGCTGGCCATTCACGGTAAGACTCTGGACATAGGGGTTTGTGGCAGAAGCGTCTTCTCCCACAATCTTCACGACTTTCCCGTTTCCTAGATAAAGAGTCGCTTCCGGGAATAGCGGGCTGTCGAGAGCAAGCCCCCCCACTCCGGTGACAGCAGGATAACCTCCAAGTGCGGCGAAAACATACCATGCTGACATAGCGCCCAAGTCGTCATTGCCTGGCAAACCATCCGGTTTTGTTGTATATAACTCCGTTTCCACTCGCCTTGCCACAGACTGCGCGCCCCAAGGCGCTCCCACAAAGTCATACGCCCACGGCACGGCAAACACGGGTTCATTCCCGATCCAGAAATAGGGCTTCGCTCCGCCCGCATTCAATTCCGTGAAGAACTTGTTGAGTCTTTCCACCACGGCGGCGTTTCCACCCATCAAGCCGACCAGGGTTTTCAT
>JAKASH010000630.1 GCA_021828225.1 Acidobacteriota bacterium
CGCTCGCCATCGAGCGCGCCAAAAAACTGTTTAACGCGGAACACGTCAACGTCCAGCCGCACTCCGGCGCACAGGCCAACCAGGCGGTTTACATGACGGTGCTCAATCCCGGCGACACCCTGCTCGGAATGAGCCTGGCGCACGGCGGCCATCTGACCCACGGCCACCCGCTCAACTTCTCCGGCAAGATGTACAAGATTGTTTCTTACGGCGTGAACAAA
Organism: Acidobacteriota bacterium; assembly: GCA_021828225.1. The sequence continues at coordinate 222 of JAKASH010000630.1, forward strand.
GAGACGGAGACCATCGATTACGACGAGCTTGAGCGGCTGGCAATCGAGCACAAGCCGAAACTGATTGTTGCCGGCGCCAGCGCCTATCCCCGGATCATTGATTTCGCCCGCTTCGGAGAGATCGCCCGGAAGTCCGGCGCGCTGCTCATGGTCGATATGGCTCACATCGCCGGGCTCATCGCTGCCGGGCTGCATCCCAGCCCGTTCCCGCACGCCGACTTTGTCACCACCACCACTCACAAGACCCTGCGCGGGCCGCGCGGCGGGGCTACCTTCTGCAAGGAGCAGTTTGCCAAGGCGCTGGACAAGATCGTCTTCCCCGGTATCCAGGGAGGGCCTCTGATGCACGTGATCGCCGCCAAAGCGGTCTGCTTCCACGAAGCGCTGCAGCCGGCATTCCAGGATTATCAGAAACAGATTGTTGCCAACGCCGCCGTGCTGTGCGAAACCATCGCTTCCAAGGGCTTCCGCATCGTCTCCGGCGGCACGGACAATCACCTGATGCTGGTGGACGTCTTCTCGAAGAACGTGACCGGCAAGCAGGCGGAAAAGAGCCTTGAGCGCGCCGGCATCACCGTCAACAAGAACGCCATCCCGTTCGACCCGAACCCGCCCATGGTCGCCAGCGGCATCCGCGTGGGAACACCCGCCGTCACCACACGCGGCATGAAAGAAGCCGAGATGCAAAAGATCGGCGGCTGGATTGCCGAGGTTCTGAGCGACCTGGAAAATGAATCACTCCTGGCACGCATCCGCAAGGAAGTCGAAACACTTACCCAGGAGTTCCCGCTTTATGAAAGCCGCCGGGCCGCAGTTGCTCACCAGGCATAAACGTCAGCCCGAGCGCAGGATAAAGTCCGCGGCAGCATAACCGCTCCGAACCGCCCCCTCAATCGTTGCGGGGAGTCCAGTGGCCGTCCAGTCACCGGCAAGGTACAGTCCGCGGACCGGCGTTATGGCAGGAAGGCGCAGCGCGTCGACTCCGACACAGGGAGAGAACGTCGCAAAGCGCTCCTTGATCACCAGTGAGTGCGTGAGCTTCGCGTCCCGCATCTGTGGCAACAAACTCCTGAGTTCGCGTAGCGCCATGTCCAGCAGGTCTTCTTTGGATCGCGCCACGTGGTCGTGTGCGCCGCTTAGAACCAGCGACACATAGTTCTCATCCACGCCAAGAATCTTCCCCTTGTTGAAAAGCCACTGGATCGTCGTGCCTCGCAGGGCCACGAACTCGAGATCGGTGACCGGGCGGTCAAACCAGAGATAGAGCGAAATGATGGGCGCGGGACGCAACCTGCGGACACGCGCGAAGAACGACGGAGAACTGGCGACGTCGGGCGGAAGCAGCGCGGGCAGTACGTTCCAGGGCACGGCGCTCAGGACCGTCTGACCCTCGATGACCTTGCCATCAGCCAGTTGGACGCCCCGGCACGCGCCATCTGAGATCAGCAGCGCTCTCACGTCGCGGCGCAGTTCAACCCGGCCGCCCCGATCAGTGATGGCTTTGGCCGCCGCATCGGTGTAACACTCGCTCAAGCCCTTGCGAGGAATGCCGAGCCGCGAGTCAGCGGGCGAATTAAAGAGCGCAAGGCGCAAGACTCGCTCGAAGAGAAGACTGGAGGCGATTCGCGGATCTTCATTCATCGCAGCTATGCAGAAGAGGTCCCAGAAGTTGCGGCGCAGTCCCTCGGACTGTCCCAGGCCGGAAAGCCACTCTTCGACCGTCAGGCGATCGAGCGCGCGCGAACTACCCCCCGCACCGTTGGCGTTGCGCAAGGCCCTGCCCATTCGGATGATGTCGAATTTGTCTCGGAAAGAAAAACTGTTTGAGAGAAACACGCCGGACAACAGGTGCCACGGCGCAGGCAAAAAGGGGCAGCGGAGCTCAGTGATTTTCTGATCCGGGTCCAGAAAGCGGACGCGAAGCTGGGGTTCAAACGTGACGGTTTGAGAAGTCCCAATGGCGTTAAAGAACTTGAAAGTCGAATGATAACAGCCCATGAAGAGGTGCTGTCCGTTATCGACAACAGAACCGGTGGCGGCATCACAAAAGGAGCGCGCGCGCCCGCCAAGGTAGGGCTTTTGCTCGAGCAGCCGCACGCGGCGGCCCGCGCCAGCAAGCGCGACACCCGCGGCCAGCCCGGCAAGACCTCCGCCAACAATAATGATCTCTTCAGCCATACAACTTCAGAAGATTCATCGGGACAACTTTTCGATGGTGTTATTCTACGCCCTGACAGGGAATCTTGTACCTGGCGAACCCTAAGGCAACAATTTCGGCATCGAACAGCGGCCTAACGCTGGCGTCCCGGGCCGACCGCAACTCCCAGCGGACGGTCCGTAACTTCAGACGCAATGGGATGCCGGGCCTTGAAGTATAGCCGCAAAAAGTCAAACCATTTCAGCTTGGGACGCCGGTGAAAAACGTCGTAATGGACGGCCTCGATCCTTGCCAAAATCGTCGTCCCAGTAAGCCAGGTTAGGCGAAGCTGGCGCCGAAGCTCGGGGACAACCCGCTCCGGCAGCGGCTTCCCGTTCTGGAAGAGTTCCCAGGTTCGCTCCACTTCAAGAGCCAGAAGGCCACGCCATCGACTCTCCATATCTGAACTTGGCTGGCTTCGGTTTTCAAGTCCCCAGCGTTTGAGTTCGTCCACGGTGATGTTAAACCGCGACATGTCCTCAAGCGGCAGGTAGATTCGATCACGTTGCAGATCAATGCGCACATCCTGCCAGAAATTGGTAAGCTGCAGCGAGGTG
>JAKASH010000631.1 GCA_021828225.1 Acidobacteriota bacterium
TTCCCCATCGAAAGCCATTCGCCAGGGCCCATGCTGAAGGCTCGACCAGAACGATGCGTCAGGCGTGTTCTCATTTCCATACGACGTATCGAGCGAAAACTCCGAACGGGTCGGTTTGCGCGTGATGATATTGACGACACCGCCCATCGCGTCCGAGCCATACAGGTCTGAACCGCCGCCTCGCACGACTTCCACACGGCCTACGGCCTCGCGTGGTACCCGGTCCCAATAGACCCAGCTTCCGAAAGGATCGTTCAACGGAATGTCGTTTACAAGGACAAGCGCACGGCTGGCGCCGCTGGCTCCTACGCCGCGCAGCGAAACGCCTTGTGTGGTGGGATTGGCCACCCGGCTTCCTGTGCGGCGGAAAAGGGTGAACCCCGGAACCTGGCTGAGTGCTCCGTCGAGCGTCAAAGCCGCGGTCGCTGCGAGCTCGTGCTGCGTCAGGACGTGAACGTCGGCGGAGGTTCGGCTCAGAAGCGTTGGGATCCGCGTGGCTGTCACCGTTACCTGCTGCGCCACGGCCGCCGGTCTGAGAACAATTTCGAGCAACGCAGTTCCCTGCGCCCCCGCCCGCCATTGTCGCTGGGCCAGGGCAAATCCTTTTGCGTGGACAGTCAGTTCACCGACGGGCGAAGGAACGGTGCTGAAGATAAAACGCCCGTCGGATCCCGTCGTTTGCCTCGATTGGTAGCCGGCCGAGCGAAGGGTTACCCGTGCGCCTGTGACGACTGCCCCGCTTTGATCCTTGACAACGCCATCGACCCGGTAGCGCCGATTCGCAGCCTGGGCTTGCGGCAATCCCTTAGCGGCGAGCAGACCCGCTAAAGCGAACACTCCGACTAGGTGTGTAACGTAACGCAAGCGAGAGGATCTCATTCTGTTTTCATTTGCCGGTTTCGATGGACTATACACAACGACCTAAGTTTTTGCGCATGCGCAGCTTGACAGGCCGTCAGGGCATGGCTTTAGCCATGCCGCAAGGCGTGCCTGAGCAACATCCAGGGCTTCAGCCCCTAAGGCCCTCAACGGCTGAAGCCGGTTGGAATACCGGGCATCCCAACGGCCCCGATGAATCGGGGCCCTGACGCGTTTGATGGGAATCTACTTATCGCGCCGTGCATAGAAACCTGGGATCGCCCGATTTCCGGATCGCTCCTCTCTGCCAGAAAGCAGGCTGTCCGCATTCGCTCAGCAGTAATCCAGAACAACTAGACTAATCTGACTGCGATCTCGAGGCAATTCATTATCGCAGAGTGTTGGAAAGCAAACTTGACGAGGCGGTGGTGCGTAGCAAATGATGATCCTGTCAGACGGGGACAAGCAGATTCTCGGCAAACGGCCATTCGTCGTCGAACCACTGCGCATCGCATCGGAAGCCCGTTCGCCGGGCCATCTCGATCACTTCCGCGGAATTGTATTTGTGAGAGCTTTCCGTCCAGATGGTCTCATCTTTCTTGAACGTAACGGAGAACTCGCTCTTCGGGATGGTGACCGTCTGCACAGCCGTGGATCGGAGGTGCATCTCGACGCGGCGCTGTGTGGCATTGTATTTGGCGACGTGGCGGAACTTTGCGAGATCGAAGTCCCCGCCAAGCTCGCGGTTGATTCGGGCCAGAAGGTTGAGGCTGAACGCTGCCGTGACCCCGAGCGGGTCATCGTAAGCCTTGAGCAACTGCTCAACCGGCTTTTCGAGGTCTGCTCCCAGCAAGAGCGCATCGCCCAAAATCAGAATGTGGCGGATCATCCGCAAGAAATCCTCGCCCGGCTTGCGATCGAAATTTCCGATGGAGCTTCCGAGGAAAAGCACCAGCAGGTGTTGGCCCTCCTGGCGGCGGCTGGCAACTTTGCGAAGGCCGTCAAGATATCCTGCTTCAAACCCCAACACGCTGACCGATTCCAGATGATCCAGCTCATGCTCGCACCTCGAGAGCGCTGCACGCGATATTTCAATGGGGTGGTACAGCGTAGGCTGGCGCCGCGCTAAGGCCTCCAGAATCCAGCGAGTTTTTTTGCCACTACCACTGCCCAACTCTGCCACTACGACCGGGGAAGAAATTCGAGCGGTTATTGCTTCTGTGTGCCGCCGCAGAATCCGCTCATCCGCCCGCGTGAGGCCGTACTCCGGCAACAGGCTGATGACTTCGAACAACGCGGAACCGATGTCATCATAAAGGTACCTGGAAGAAAGCTCTTTCTGGCCCGGTTTCTCCAGACCCTCGCGCACGTCCTGCGCGAACTGGGTGGCGAAGTCGGCAGTGAGGCGTGCTGTGACGGCCTGTGGCATGTTGATACTCCTGCCTCGAACTTTAATTGCTTACGCAACGGAATCCGGAATAAACATACTGGTAATGTGACTGGAACCAGTTGCGGAAAGAACGGCGCAGCATGCAAGCTGCCGTCCGAACTGAGCCGCCCTTCATGACGTAATGTTTGCCATCAAAGAAGTTGGCCGAATAGCCCCTATAGAATGGGAACGGTTCAAAGCCGGGAAATGGCTGAAAGACGGTCGAGGTCCACTCCCAGCCGTTGCCAACCAGGTCAGCTACTCCAAAGGCGCTGCGGCCAGTGGGATGCGCCTGAACAGGAGACGGGTCCCAGCTCCAGAAATTGAAGTTGCCAAGACTCTGTTCCGGATCGCCGCAGCCCCACGGATAAGCTCTTTCTTCTCCGCCCGGCGTTCCATATGCCGCACGATGGAATTGTGCCTCGGTCGGCAACTGTTTGCCGGCCCACCGCGCATAGGCCACAGCTTCCGCATGGCTCACATAAACCGGCCAATCGAGCGGGAGCGGCGCCTCGGCGAACATCGTTCGATAGAGCCACGAATCGTTACGCTGAACCCAGAACTTGGGTTGGCGAATCCCCTCGTGCTGAATCCAGTTCCAGTCGGAATCGCTCCACAGGCTCTTGTTTTCGTAGCCCCCTTCGCGAAGGAACTTCAGGAATTCTCCATTTGTCACCTTATATTCGTC